>NZ_VLJG01000078.1:0-142719 GCF_007829415.1 Aminobacter sp. J44
TCGAACTTTTCGACTGCTGCAAAAGCCTTTTCGGCACGATCTCCAAGAAGCCAGGAAAGTTGCGGGACCACGGTGTCGTTCAGCCACGCGCCCACCTCCGCCGCACGTGGCCACTGTTCCACAGAAGCGGGGCTCCACCTCGTCGGATCGCAGGTATTTGCGGATCGTGTTCCGCGACAGTCCCGTGCGCCGTGCAATCTCCCGGATCGAATGTCCATCCCGCAGATGCCAGCGTCGGATAACGCTCAGTAACGCCATGTCTATCACTCCAAAATCCCCTGCGATCAACCAGCAGGGGTGGGTTCAAACATGGGTCACTTCTCAATGGAAAAACCGCCCAATCCCGGGTCAGTTCTCGGCGGAAATCAACAAACCAAGCGTTGGAACTGAGTCTCGGTCGCTTCGGACAATGTACCGACGGCTGTGGCGAGAGACTGGTCGATTTTGTCGAACTGCTCGCGGTACTTGTCCCACGTCTGACTGATCCGTGTCACCTGCTCGGAGAGCGACTGGGCGAGCTCCGATGAAGCAGCGCCGGCGCGCTGCAGTTCGTCGGTGCTGCGATCGACCGCCGCGCGAAGGTCCGCGGACGCCGAAGCGATGCGCTCGCTGCCCTGGATCAGTGGTGCCGAGGCGCTGCGAACCTGCGTAGCAATGCTGGCAAAAGTTTCGGCCGTCTCGCGCGTCCGCTCGATAGCGTTCGAGATGGCGTTAGCCTGACTTGTATAGGCCGACACCCCTGCCTGCATCGCGGTTTGAAGCTTGCCGATCTCCTCGTTGATCCGGGCCAACACGTCCGTTAGCTCCGACTGCAACGCGGCAGCGGCAGCGGAGGCGGCCTTGCTGACGGCACGCGGCCTGAACATGCTGCTTAGTGCATCCGCAGCCCTTGCCGGGACCGCTCGGAGCGACTCCGTCTCTCTGAAAGACGAACGCTCACCGCGGGTCATGCGTGAAAAACAAGCCCTGCGACAGCGCGCCTTGCACTACTCGACGACGTCTTTCCCTCTTGCCCCCTTGCGAGGGAGAGATCGAGGCTCCGTTAAACGACCGCAAGCTCTCAATGAAGGTCGACAAAATCTACCCGATCGAAGAGATCATGCGGCGCCACTGGGAGTGCTGCGCAGCCTTGGCGAAGTTGGCCGGGAGTTCACGCAGGGGACCATCCGTCACCAGCTCACGGTGATCCCGGACCTGGCAGCAGACTGCGCCAATGAACTCCGATCGCGCGAACCGCTGATGACGCGGCTACCTCGCGGACTCATGCCTGCGGTGTGTGCTCTGGAACGTATCTCCCGCCTGTTTGTTAGGTCTTCGAAGCAGAACGGAGATACACGATGGACCACAGCACTCATGAACGCCTGAGGCAGGATGAGCTGATCGAGGACGTGCTCGTAGGCGCTACGATTTACGGGCCGGAAGACGAGACGATCGGGACGGTTTCCCACATGCACGGCAGCAGCGTTGCGATAGATGTTGGCGGTTTCCTCGGCATCGGCTCCAAGCGCATTGCCGTTCCGGTGAGCGAGCTCGATTTCATGCGCGAGGAAAACGGCAACGTCCACGCCGTCACCAGCTGGACGAAGGAGCAGCTGGAGCAGCTGCCGGAACATTTCGACTGACACTGATGATCGGACACATGGGGACCGCCGCAAGGCGGCTCCCCGTCACAGGGTCTCAATCGCCACGATGACGCTGTTATGGGCAGCGGTGCCTTCAATTACGAAACGAATCGAGTCGCCAACCTTCGCCGAGAGGCCATTTGCCGTGCGGAAGCCGGTGGTGCGCGCGGGCTGCAGGCCCGGGATCTCGTCGTGCGTGATCATCAGCAGTTGCGGATAGATCGCGCGCACCACGCCGATACCCTCCCAAAGCTGAAGGCCCGCATTTGCGCCGCTGTCTCGTGCATCAAGCTCCCGCCTTAGACGCTCAACCTCCTCCGTCAGGGTGCGAACTTCCGGAGCCAGCTTGGCCACTGTTGCTCCCCAGCCGAGGTAGCCGGCCCCGATACCCGCCGCGAGCGCGAGGATCACGAGCAACGCGACTTTCCATTGTGACATTGTGCTTGTCCTCTTCAGCCGCTCAGTGGGTTTGATGCTCGTCCGCCTCGTCCGGCGGCGCTTCATCCAGAAACTGCTGCGCCAGCGCTTCGATTTCATCGTCAGCATTGCGCCATTCGTCGTTCGGCCAGATGGCGCGGATGTAGCCACGCGGGTCGATCAGGAATTCCGAATGTCCGGCTGCCGCGGCAAACAGGTCATAGGCGCGGACGATCGCCCCGTTGGCCTCGGTGACGATCGGAAACAGCGCCGGTGAGGCGGTTGCTAGCTCGGCTATCGGATTGCCGGAAGAATGGCGCGGGACGGCTACGATCTCAACATTGTAGACCGCAAGCTGCGCATGGCGCTTTGCCAGCTGCTCGATTCGCTCGCGCGACTGCGGCAGCGAATACAGCACAAGCAGCACTGGCCTGCCCCGTCGATAGTCGCTCAGGGTACCAAGCTGCAGTGGACCGAGAACGATGTCGAAGTCAGGCGCGGGAATAAGTCCAGGCCTTATCTGCGTTCCGCCGCCAGCGGTCACAGTGGCGGCAGTGGCGCTTGCCCGCAGGTACTGTGCCACGCTCCAGCGGGTTTCTTCATCCAGTTTGGCCGCTAAGGAGGGGACACCGAGTTCCTTGTCCCCTTCCCCGGTGAGCCAGAACAGGTCACCAACAGTGGCACTCAGCGGCAAGCGGGCGAGGTCGATCGAACATGCCGGGCAGTGCTGCTGCCAGCTCTCCCTCCCTCTGTCCAGGGTGCGGACATCGTAGGACACGGGCGAGCGTGCATAGGAAGCCGGATTGGCCTGAACCGTAGAGCCGTTCCACGACAAAACGGCCAGCACCGCAGCGACTGAAGCGGCGACGCCAGCAAGGAGGACGCGGGGCCTTCGCCACAGGCTGACCAGCAGTCCGAGAGCGAACAGGCCACATGCAGCCAGCGCGATAGCATTCTGCTGCGGCGTCAGCGTCCGCCAGAATGGGAAAGCGCCCGGATCGGGAACGTAGCGGATGGGGAACGGCCATGTCGGGCTGCCGTGCTTGCCGGGCACGGACAGCATCATGGCGATGGCAAAGCCCAGGATGCCCAGCACCAGCGCTCCCTCGACCGTCACGTGGAGTGCAATCCGCCGCGAGAGCGGCGTGCTTCCCGGCCCCGCCAGCATGTCGCGCACGCGCGCCGCGATCAGCAGCGCCGGGACGAGCACGGCGACCTTGGCAATCAGCAACCGACCGTGGGTGGTGCCGACCAGTTCGGGAACGTCGCCGACGAGATGGCAGGCGGTGAGAATGCCGGTTCCGACGAGCGCGAAGATAAGCAAGGTTGCCACTCGTGAGAAGCGCACCAGCGCGCGCCGCGAGAACGGTTGAAGTGTTTCCTGGTCCCTACTGGAGATAAACAAGAGAGCCGCGAGGAACGGCAGCGCACCGATCCAGAGCCCGGCCGACATGAGGTGAAGTATGTCGGCCCAATGCACCAGCAGCTGGCGTTCGATAGCCGCAGCGTGGCTCGACAGGCTCATCAGCACAAGTGCCGCGGCAGAAAGGGTGAGGAGCAGCCAGCGCGACGCGATCCAGTCCGCCCGGCTGGCGGGCTGGCCCGCAAGGAACAGCCACGCCGCTGCGAAAGCCAGCAGCCCCTGGCGGATCAGCCAGACCTTTCCGGCCCAGGTGTCGATGGCGGCGGCGAAAATGGCCGATGGATCGAGCGCGGTTTCAGGCCGTCCGGTGAAGGTCGCTGCGCGCAGCGCAAACCAGATTAGCCCCGCACCAAGCGCCACCAGCGCCAGCCATTTGCTGGCGGAAAGGGCCATCCTCTCCCACCTGCCCGCCGCCTCATCTTTGGGGCGTCCGGCGAGCACCAGCAAGAAGGACGCGCCGGTGAGCAGGCTGCACGCCGCTACGTGCAGCAACAGCGAGGCATAGAGCAGCCCGTTCATTCCACCTTGAAGGTGTAGCGGCCTTCGGTGACGTGCGTGTCGACCGAAAGCACACGCCAGATCACGGTGTAGGTGCCAGGTGCAAGCTGCTTGAGCGACACGCGCAGCAGCGAGGCGTTGGCCGGATCGACGCGAGCATCATCATTGTCGACGCGTTCCCCGTCCTTATCCTCCACGGTGACGGAGCTGTAAGCCGGCTCAAGCTGCTCGGTAAACTGCAGCTTTATCTCGGCCGGCGCGCGCTTCAGCGAGCTGTTGGCGGCGGGTTCGGCGCGCTTCAGGCCGCTGTGGGCACTGGCGGAGCCAACGCACAGCATGAGCGCGCTGACGAGGATCGCAAGAACTCTGAAGAATTTCGGAAGCTGGCTCATGAGATATCCCCTCATGCCGAATTGCCGGCATTTCAACATGTTGCAGCCGGCGCGAGGCACGCCGGCTGACCATTCCTTCAAGGGCGTGGCTCTTACCAGGAGTCTTCCAAGCCGAGGTGGTGCAGGATCTCGCGGCGCATCTCGGCCATGCGAGGATCGCCCCGATGGCGCGGATAGTCCAGATCCACTTTCAGTTCGGCGACGATGCGGGCCGGGCGCGGGCTGCAGACCAGCACACGGTTCGCCATCATGAGCGCTTCTTCGACATCGTGGGTGACGAGCAGAGCGGTAAAGCCCTTGCGCTGCCAAAGCTGCACGATCTCAGTCTGCATGGCGAGGCGCGTCAGCGAGTCGAGCTTGCCGAGCGGCTCGTCGAGCAGCAGCATCCGCGGATCGTTCACCAGCGCGCGGGCAACCGCAACGCGCTCCGCGATGCGGACCGACAGGTGCTGCGGATAGACGTTGGCGAACTCGGGGAGCCCCACCAGCGAGAGCGCCTGGTCGACGCGGCTGCGGTGCGTCTTCAGGATGCCGCGCGCCTGCAGNACCAGCACACGGTTCGCCATCATGAGCGCTTCTTCGACATCGTGGGTGACGAGCAGAGCGGTAAAGCCCTTGCGCTGCCAAAGCTGCACGATCTCGATCTTCATTTCCTGGCGCAGCGACGCGTCCAGGTTGGACAGCGGCTCGTCGAGCAGCAGCATCCGCGGATCGTTCACCAGCGCGCGGGCAAGCGCCACGCGCTGCGCCATGCCGCCCGACAGCTGGTGCGGATAGACGTTGGCGAACTCGGGGAGCCCCACCAGCGAGAGCGCCTGGTCGACGCGGCTGCGGTGCGTCTTCAGGATGCCGCGCGCCTGCAGGCCGAGCGCAACGTTCTGGTAGACCGTGCGCCACGGATAGAGCGTCGGATCCTGGAAGACGATGATGCGCGAAGGATCGGGGCCGGTGATCGGACCGCCGTCGACTTCAAGCGAGCCTTCAGCCGGCAGCTCAAGGCCGGTGACAAGCCGCAGGAAGGTCGACTTGCCGCAGCCGGAAGGCCCGAGCAAGGCGACGAACTCACCCGGCTCGACCGTCAGGCTGACATTGTCGAGCACCTGCAGCTTGCCGTCGTTCATATCGAACGCGTGGCTCACCCGGTCAGCGACCAGCGACATGCCGGTGTGCTGCGGCGTCGGAGCGAATGCGGCTACCATTTCATCAGTCCCTTCTGCCAGGCGAGGTGCCGGTCACGGATCTTGAACAGCAGGGTGACGAGACCCGAGCACAGCAGCGCGAGGATGAGCAACGCCGCGTACATGTTGGCGTAGGCGGCCCAGCCGAGAGCCCACTGCAGGTACCAGCCGAGGCCGGCCTTCACGCCCATCATCTCGGCGACAACGAGCACGGCGAACGAAGCGGCCATGCCCATGAACAGGCCGACATAGACGTGCGGCATCGCAGCCGGGATCGCGACGCGCAGGACGAGGAACCAGCGCGAGGCGCCCATGGTGCGGGCCACGTCATAGAGCGAAGAGTTGACGCTCGATACGCCGGACCAAGTCAGGATGGTCACCGGAACGGCTGTTGCCAGCGCGATGAGGAAAATGCTCGCGCCCCAGCTCGAGGGGAAAGTGAAGAAGGCGACCGGTAGCCAGGCGACCGGCGGCAGCGGGCCTATCAGGCGCAGCACCGGATGGATCCAGTAGCCCATGATCTTCGACCAGCCGATGGCAACGCCGGTGATGAAGCCGGTGACGGCGCCAATAAGATAGCCGGTGGCCAGCAGCAGGAACGAGGCGATCACGCACTCGACGAGCCGCGGCCAGTCATCGATATAGACCTCGAGCAGGCCCTGCGGCGGTGCGAAGAACGGACGCGGCAGGAGCGGGATCTTCGCGGTCACGATCTCCCAGACGGCAAACACAACCGCGAGCACGATCAGCCACGGCGCGCTGTGCCGTGCCCGGCGCTTCGGGCGCGCGAGGCCCGGCACGATGGCAAGCGCCAGCAGCACCGCGGCGACCGCCGCCTTCAGGTAGAACAGCTCCTCGGTGTAGTACCAGTCTTCCGTCGCGTTCGGCCAAAGGCGGGTGATTGCCGCCGAGCCAAGCCAGGCAACCGTCGCGACGATGATCGCTGCGCCGGGCACGGATGGGGTCGGGCGCACCAGAGTGCTGGTGCCTGCTGCCGGGCCTTCCCCGGCAGCTGCTTGAACAGACACGTATCCTGATCCTCTGCTTAGATGTTCACTTCGGCGTAGATCTGCTCGGCGAACTTCGCCGGGTCGGTGCGGTTGCGGATGACCCCGATGTTCTTGAGGTCGGCAGTGAACTGCGCCAGCTCTTCCTTGAGTGCGTTGCCTGACGGATAGTGGCCGTGCCCGTGGTAGCTGATCTGCGCGATCAGGTCCTCGATCGGCGTGTTCGGCGAGAACGGCTGGTAGGCCTCGGCGGCGACCTGCGGATGCTCGACGGAGAGCTTCTGTGCCTCGAACAGCGAGCGCAGCAGCGCCTGGATCGCCTGCTGCTGCTCGTTGAGCAGAGCCTGGCGAACGCCGACAATGCAGCAGGCGCGGTTGGCGTACTCGCCTTCCATGTTGCTGCCGAGCTCGATGAACTTGTCGGACTTGAGGAACTGGTAGGTCAGCGGATCCCAGTGCGCGATCGCCTGGGCTTCGCCGCGCTCGACGACAGCACCCAGCAACTCGCCCGGATAAACGCGCCAGTCGATGTCGTTCTCCGGATCAAGGCCGAGTTTGGCGAGCTGGATCGCGAAGAAATGCTTCGAGGGGCTGGCCAGATCCGATACCGCGACGACCTTGCCCTTGAGGTCTTCCAGCTTGGTGACGCCGCTGTCGCGGGTGGACAGCAGGCGAAGGCAGCCCGCGTGCAGGCCCGCGATGATCTTGACGTCAAAGCCCTGCTCGAGCGGCTTCAGCCAGCGCAGCGCCATGCCGATGCCGACGTCGGCCTTGCCGGTGGCGATGCTCTCCAGCATCTGCTCGGTGGAACCGGCAAAGTTGATGAACTCGACGTCGAGATTGTTCTTGTCGAAGATGCCGCTTGCCTTGGCAGCCGCGACCGGTGCGCCGCAGATGGCGCCGGTGTTCCAGGCGACCGAGAGCTTCGCCTTGTCCTGCGCCAGCGCAGCCGACGGGGTGAAGAAGGGCGAAGCCAGCGCCGCCGGTGCGGAAGTGGCGAGAATGCCGGCGAGCACCTGCCGGCGAGTGGGATGAAGAAGGCTCATATCGGGTCTCCAGGTCTGATTACTTGCCGGTATCGAGGATGGTGACGCGCCCGCCCGGATTTTCGGTGAGGGCGAAGGTTTCGAAGTATTCGATGTCGGGATAGGTGCCGTAGCGCTCGAGGATGCCGTTCAGCCACGGGCCGGTGTAGAACGCCCGTGCATCGTCCAGGCTCTCCCACTGGTAGACGCCGCCCGCGATCCCGCGCTCACTCCAGATGAATTGCTTGCGGATCAGGCCCTTCGGCGAAGCGAAATTCGGCGCGATCTTCTCGAAATGCGCGCGGCACGCATCGCGCCCGATCGACGCTGGCAGCTTGTAACGGACGATGGCCGTAATCATTCCGGCTTGTCTCCCCTCTGTACGACCACTGAGCTGCTGCTTCATGTGGTCCCCCATGAACTCGGCCGCAGGATAGTCATGGGGAGCGAAGGAGACAGGAACGATCGTCCAATAAACGCGGCGGTCTGGAAAAACTGAGCCAGTGTCGGGTCAACTGACAGGAATGTCTGTCGTGGGGGGCGGAGAGCAGCTCAGGCCGACGTTGGTAAGCAGGCCAAAACAAAACGCGGCCCCTTTCGGGACCGCGTTGTCGCTGTACTTGTTGTTCGGAGGCTGGCGTCAGAAATCCGTCCAGCTTTCGTCGTCTTCGACCTGCGGATTGGCAGCAAGGGCAAGTGCAGGGCTGCGGCTCCCAGTACGGGCCGGAGCATAGGCTCGGGGTGCAGGCGCGGCGGCGCGGCGGCCGTTTTGCTCGGATGCTGCGCGCCCGGACTGATGTCCCGCCTCCGACACCTTGAACCGATCGAGCTTTCCCGAAAGTTCGAGCGCTTCGGCCTTGAGACGCCGGGATTCGGCTGACGTTTCCTCGACCATCGCCGCGTTCTGCTGCGTGATCTTGTCGAGGTGGGCAACTGCAGAGTTCACCTCGCCAATGCCGCGCGACTGCTCGGCCGCTGCGGCGGCAATGCCGCTGACGAGTTGGGTGATTTCGCTGATGCGCTCGACGATACGGCCCAGCGCCTCACCGGTCTCGCCGACAGAGGACACGCCCGACGCGACATGTTCTTCGCTGTTGGTAATGAGTTCCTTGATCTCCTTGGCCGATTCCGCGCATCGCTGCGCGAGGCTACGGACCTCCTGCGCGACAACGGCAAACCCCCTCCCGGCCTCCCCTGCCCGAGCCGCCTCGACACCGGCGTTGAGGGCGAGAAGGTTGGTCTGGAACGCGATCTCGTCGATGACGCCGACAATCGCAGCGATCGACTTCGAAGAGGTATTGATCTTCGCCATCGCCTCGACGGCGGACGCAACCACCCGGCCCGACTCCTGCGCCTCCGCCTGGGTCTGGCCGACGACATCGGCGGCCTGCGCCGCATTCTCTGCGGTAGTGCGCACGCTCTCGGCGAGCTGATGCAGCGCCGCCGAGCTTTCCTCCAGGCTCGATGCCTGCTGTTCGGTGCGCCGCGACAGATCCTCCGCGGCATTGGCGATGCCCTCGGTGCCGCCCACGATGGCGCGCGAGGTCGCGCGTACGTCAGCGATAACATCGTGCAGCGCCAGCACCGCCTTGTTGAAGTTTTCAGCCATCTCCGTGAATTCGGGCGGCAGGTCGGTGGCGAGCCGCTTCTGCAGATCGCCGAGTGCGAGCTGGTCCAGCGCAACCCCGAGCTTTTCGAGGGCGGCCTGACGATCTGCCTGAGCCCGCTGCTTTTCGGCCTCGGCGGCCGCACGCGCCTCTGCGAGCTCATCGAGATAGACAGAGATCGCGTAGTCCATGTCGAGCATTGCTGCCTTGATGACGACGCCTACCTCCTTGGGGACCTCGTCGGCCTTGCTGCGGCCAAAGCGGGACGGCCAGCGATCGCGCAGCACCGCCGTCACGAGCTGTTCGACCAGCAGCGCATAACCGCCGATATATCAGCGCGGTTCAAGACCGAGACGCGCATGCGCCTTGCCGACCGCGGAAACGCCCGCAACATAGCGCTCGTCGAACTCCGCATTGGCGATCAGCGACCAGTGCGATTCCTGGCGGCCCTTCGCGGACTGCATGTGCCGATCGTCGTTGAAGAACCGGGAGGTCTGCGGCGTCGAGCGGACCCGGTCGTAAAACGTGTCGAGCGCCTGCTTGATCGATCCTTCGATCACGCCCTTCACGCCGCGAAGGCGCTCACGCGACGAAGGATCGAGTCCGATAAACTGCAGGCGCTCGCGCAATGCGCCCATGTCGTACTGTTGGTTCATAAGGGGGGCTCCAAATCAACAGGTTCGCAAGGTTCAAACTGATACGGGACAGTTCCAGGCGACCGGAAACGGAGCAGTGACTGCTGTGAGATTGTGCCTTCAGGAACGTGCAACGTGGCCTCCCCCGCCCCGCGCTATGGCGCACCTGCGCCAACGCCACAATCATTAACTTTATTAGTAACTTAATTATTAAAGACTAATACAACTTTCCCGTGTGTGGCGTTGTGATGCCCCACTTATCCGAGGTCCATTTCCCTCACCGTCAAAGGAAAAGCGCCCGACCGCGTGGCCAGGCGCTTCTCGGTTGCGTGCAGGCTTGACGGCCAGCCGGCGATGGATCAGGCGTCGCCCCAGATCGCTTCGGCGGTCTTTACGACCAGCTCCAGCTTGCGCTTTTGGTCGTCCTCGGTGATGGCATTGCCTTCCTCGGTCGAGGCAAAGCCGCACTGCGGCGCAATGCCGAACTGATCGAGGTCGGCGATCTTCGACACGGCGTCGAACTTGCGCTTGAGATCGTCGAGGCTTTCCAGCTCGGCCGTCTTGGTGGTGATGAAGCCCGGATAGACGCGCTGCTTGCCCTTCGGCAGCAGGCGCAGAGGCTCGAGGCCACCGGCACGGTCGGTGTCGTATTCCATGAAGAACAGATCGACGCCCGTCTTGTTGAAGATTGCATCCGCAGCCGGATCATAGGCGCCCTCGGCAACCCAGGTCGACTTGAAGTTACCGCGGCACATGTGCATGCCGATCAGCATGTCGGCCGGTCGGTCCTTGATCGCCTCATGCATCATCCAGGCGTAGCGGTCGATCAGCCAGTCGGGGTCGAGGCCCTCCTGCTTCTTCTGTTCGCGAATGTTCGGGTCGCACAGATATGCGAAGTAGATGTCGTCCATCTGCAGGTAGCGGCAGCCGGCGTCGTAGAACGCCTTCACCGCCTTGCCATACGCCTTGGCGAGATCTGACAGCATCAGCTCGAGATCGTCGCGGTACGGCTGGTAACCAATATCTTCCTTCGCGACGCGGAAGTGGCAGCAGCTCGGGCCGGGGATGGAAATCTTCGGCGTGACGTCAGCCACCGACGCGAGGAACTTGAAGTGCTCCAGCATCGGGTGGTCGGCCGGGAAGTCGACCGGGCCGGTGATGGTCGGGAAGATCGGCCGGGTGTTCGCGCCCTTGAAGTGGATGCCCGTGACAGCCTCACGCTCCACGAACTCGAAGCCGACGAGGTCCTGCATGAAGTCGTAGTGCCAGAACGAGCGACGGATCTCGCCGTCGGTGACCACCTTTAGGCCCGCCTCCTGCTGCAGCTTTACCGCGCCGAGGATCGCTTCGTCTTCGACCGCCTTCAGCTCCTCAGCCGGAATCTCCTTTTCGGCGAAGCGCTGGCGCGCGTCCTTGACCGAAGCGGGGCGAAGCAACGATCCGACATGGTCGGCGCGGTACGGCGGACGTGGGAGTTCAGACATCGGTTCAATCCTTTGCTGAGTGCGATTGGGTGACCGGCGGCGCGGCGCCGCCGGAAGTGGGCGCATACATCGCGTCCGGATGAACAGTTGTCAATGCCACATAAAGAAATCTTTATGTCTTTACACTGGGTGAATTGGGAAGCCTATTGCTCCGGTCGGTCCCACCGTCCCTCCTGCGCCTTGTTGATGTACTGGCTGGCGACGAGCCACCCCTTGAGCGGTCGCAGCGGCGGAATGCAGGTGAGCAACACCAGCGGCAGCGAGATGAAGACGTGGAACCACATTGACGGGTTGTAGGTCAGCTCCGCCCAGACCGCGAAGGCGACGGAAGGTACGCAGGCAAAGCAGATGACGAAGAAGGCCGGCCCGTCGGCGGGATCGGCGAAGGAATAGTCGAGGCCGCAGACCTCGCAACTGTCGGCGATCTTCAGGAAGCCGCTGAACAGGTGCCCCTGCCCGCAGCGCGGACAGCGCCCCGCAATGCCCACCCGCCACGGCTCCAGCGGCGGATAACTGCTTTCTTCAACCACGTCCGGCACTCCTCTTGTACAACTTTCCCTCGAACTATCCCGCAATTGCGACAACGCAACGGAGGCGTAGGAGGCTCCGGCAAAAAAACTTCTGGGGGCAAGACATAGTCGTCCACGAGCCTTGCACCACAGGGCCCGTCATGGCCTTATTGATGCCCCGAAGCGCGATAGCACTGCTCGCGATACCCACACATCAATCGGTCGGCCATGTTTCGCCTGAAGACTAATCTTTTCGCTTCATTGCCGTCTCTGATCGCCAGCGCGGCGCTCGCGCAAGCCACCGCTACCCTGGGTCCCGGGCCTGCCGCCGTGTCTGGGCTTGCAATGAACGACCTCCTCAATGTTCGCGCAGAAGCCTCGGCAATCGGTAAGACGCTCACGCGCCTGCCGAACGGCTCGCTCGTTAACCTGTTCGAATGCAAGATGTTCAACGGCTACGAATGGTGCCGCCTGAACGTCGCCGATGATCCGAGCATTACCGGCTGGGCCCCTGCCCGCTATCTGCTGCCGCTCGACCTGACGGAAAGCGAGCGCGCGGCTATCGCCGCAGCACAAGACCCATCCGCAGGCGAGGCCGCCGCAGCCACTCCTCCGGCCACGCCGAGCGGCGATACGCTGCCGCCTGGGATCGAGGAGCGTTTTGCGAGCGAGCCTTACCGGCCCGAAGGCTGGTCCGAACAGGAAGTGGCAAAGCTGCAGGAACTCGCCAGCCGCCTGCGCCCAGCTCAGGCCGCCGACCTTGCACCGACCGTCCCACTGCCCAAACGGGTCGCGGCCGTCCCTCGCCCGAACCCGCGGGCGGAGGAGAACGGCGGCGCGACTGCTGCCGCGGTGCCGACGGAAGTGCCGACCGAAGTTCCGTGCGCCCGTTATCTCGGGCAACCGATGCAGCGCTGCAGCTTCACCGTCGCGAAGATCGACGACAAGAACGCGGACGTTGCCGTGTTCTGGCCCGACGGCGGCTTCCGGCTGATCGAGTTCCGCGAGGGTAAACCCGCGAGTTCCAACAGCGGGGAATCGATACGTGTCACCCGCGAGGGCACGCTCAACATGATCCGCGTCGGCAAGGCCGAACGTTTCGAAATCCTCGACATCGTCCCCTACGGAGGCTGATTTTGTGAGGAAAACCTTGGACATGCATAGGTTGCAAAGCACCCATGCATATTCGCGGCTTGCGGCAGACGTCAAGACCAGATAGGTCAGCGTTACTGACGATCTACCTCCTCCCAGAGAGTCAGTATCGAATGCAGAACACCTCCTCCCGTTCTGCATTTCAGATCAGGCCTGCCGAACCTCCTCCCTCGGCAGGCCTTTTTTTTGCCCTGCGGCTCCTTCCCCAACTTCCTGACGGCTCGACGGCAAGCGCTCGCGTTTTGCCCGCGTCGGTTTTTTCAGCCCAAAGAAAAAGCCCCCGGCCAGTGACCGGGGGCTTCTGCTGGTTCCTGCCCTGAGCCTCAGACGCTTTCCGCGACCGGCTCCTTCGGCTTCACCGGTGCCTCGTGCTCCTGATGCACCAGCTCCTTGCGGGAGATGAAAGTGTAGAACATCGGCACCACGAACAGCGTGAACACCGTGCCGATGATCACGCCGGTGAAGATCACCAGGCCCATCGAGTAACGAGCCGCTGCACCGGCACCGGACGCGATGATCAGCGGGATAACGCCCAGCGACATCGCTGCCGTTGTCATCAGGATCGGACGCAGGCGGACCTTGGCCGAGGCGACGATCGCCTGGAAGCGGTCATAGCCGTGCTCCTCACGCTGCTGATTGGCGAACTCCACCATCAGGATGCCGTGCTTGGTGATCAGGCCGACAAGGGTAATGAGGCCGACCTCCGTGTAGATGTTGAGCGTGCCGAGGCCGAGATTTAGCGGGACCACCGCGCCGAAGATCGAAAGCGGCACCGCCATCATGATGATGAGCGGATCGCGGAAGCTTTCGAACTGCGCCGACAGCACCAAGTAGATCACCACGACAGCGAGCGCGAACGCGATCAGGATCGTGTTGCCCTGCTGGATCTCGAGGCGCGACTGGCCGGAATAGTCGATGAAGAAGCCATCCGGCAGCAGCGGGCGCGCAATGTCCTCGATCACCTTGAGGCCATCACCCGTCGTCACACCAGGCATCGGCAGGGCCGAGATCGTCGCCGAGTTGAGCTGGTTGAACTGCTCGATCGCCGCAGCCGTAACGCCGGTGTTGATCTTCACCACCGCCGACAGCGGCACCATCTCGCCCGTCACGCTGCGAACGAAGAAGTCGCCGAGGCGCTCCGGATTCTCGCGATACTCCTGCGGCACCTGCATGATGATGTCATAAGAGTTCGAGTCGCGGTCGAACTGCGCGATCGCACCGCCACCGACCAGCAGGCTCAGCGTCGAGCCGATCTCGCGCACCGGCAGGTTCAGCGCCGCCGCACGCTCGCGGTCGACGGTGACGACGACCTGCTGCGCATTGTACTTCAACGAGTTCTGCACAACGATGAAGCGGCCGCTTTGCTGCGCTTTCTGGCGGATCTGCTCGGCGACCTCGTAGACACGGCTGGCATCGCCGGTCGACTGGATCACCACGGAGATCGGCAGGCCGCCGCCGGCACCCGGCAGCGACGGAGGCGCGAAAACAAGCGCCTCGATGCCAGCGACGCTGCTGAGGCGTCCCTGGATGTCCTGCTGGATCTCCTTCTGCGAGCGCTCGCGCTCCGCCCAGTCCTTGAGCGCCCAGACGGCGATGCCCGAGTTCGTCGAGCCGCCAAAGCCCGCGATCGAGAAGTTGGCGTCGAGCTCAGGAAGATCCTTCGTCAGGTCGCGCATCTGGTCGATGTAGGCCTTGGTGTAGTCCACCGTCGCGTAAGGCGGCGCGGTGATCAGCGAGAACAGCGCGCCGTTGTCTTCCTCGGGCGCCAGCTCCGAAGAGGTCTTCATGAACAGGAAGCCTGTCAGAGCAACGAGGACCACCACCATCAGCAGCGTTATTGGACGATACTTCAGCGAGCCGGCGACCAGCCGCTCATAGCGGTTGGAGATGCGCTCGAAAGTGTTGTCGACGATCTGCTGGAAGCGGCTGTGACCGCCCTGCTTGAGAATGCGAGCCGACATCATCGGCGTGATCGTCAGCGCGACGAGACCGGAGATGACGACAGCGCCAGCCAGCGTCATCGCGAACTCGCGGAACAGCGAGCCGGTCAGGCCGCCAGTGAAGGCGAGCGGCGCAAACACGGCAGCCAGCGTGATGGTCATCGCAATGACAGGTCCTGTAATCTCCCGCATGCCGGTGAACGCGGCCTGCTTCGGGCTCAATCCCTCCTCGATATGGCGATGGATGTTTTCCACCACCACGATCGCGTCGTCGACGACGAGACCGATCGCCAGCACCATCGCCAGCAGCGACAGCAGGTTGATCGAATAGCCGAGCACGAACAGGATGAAGCAGACGCCGATGAGCGACAGCGGGATCGTGACGATCGGCATCAGCACCGAGCGGAAGGAGCCTAGGAAGAGCAGGATGATCACGATGACGATGACAACCGCCTCGCCGATCGTCTTGAACACCTCCTCGATCGAGGCGCTGATCGACTCGGTCGAGTCGTAGACCAGCGTCAGCGTCATGCCGTCCGGCAGGCTGGTTCGAATCGACGGCAGCTCATCGATCACCGCCTGAGCGGTATCGAGCGGGTTGGCACCCGGCGTCGGGAAGATGCCAAGGAAGGTACCCGGCTGGCCGTTGAAGTTGACGATCGTGTCGGTGCTTTCCGCGGCAAGCTCGATTTCGGCAATGTCACGCAGGCGCACGACATCCGCGCCATTCGCCTTCAACGGCAACGCGCCAAACGCCTCAGGCGTCTGCAGCGTCGACTGCATGGTGATGGCATAGGCGACATAGTCGTTGCGGGTCTTGCCCGGTGCGGCCAGGAAGTTCGCCGCGTTGATGGCCGACATAACTTCGGCTGCGGTCAGGCCGCGCGCCGCGAGCTTGATCGGATCGATCCAAACGCGCATCGAGTAGTTCGCCGCGCCCATGATCTGGACTTCGGCCACACCCGGAATGGTCGACATGCGTGGGCGGATCACACGCTCGAGGTACTCGGTCACCTGCTCGGACGTCATGTTCGGGTTCTGCACCGCAAGGTACATGATCGCGAACTGCATACCGGTACCCTTGACGATCGTCGGGTCCTCGGCGTCCGAGGGCAGCTGGCTGCGCACCTGCTGCACCTTCGACATGACTTCCGTCAGCGCAACGTCGGGGTCCGCGCCGAGACGCATCTGCACCGTCACTACGCTCGCCGACGGACGGCTCTGCGAGGTGACGTAGTCAACGTTCTCTGTGGTCGCCACCGCGGCCGAGATCGGCGCGGTGATGAAGCCCTGGATGAGGTCGGCGCTCGCGCCCGGATAGACCGTCGTGATGGTCACGACGGTTTCCTCGACCTCCGGATACTCGCGCACCTGCAGATTGAAGAGCCCCTGGAACCCCAGGAGCAGGATCAGGAACGCAAGAACGGTCGATAGAACCGGCCTTCGGATGAAGATGCTTGAGAAACTCATTGCTGCGTCGCCTGCTCCGCTTTAGCCAGGCCGTCGGCGGGGTTGAGGGTGTTGTCGATCTTGACGATCGAACCGTTGTTCAGGCGGTTCTGGCCGGCAGTCACGATGATGTCGCCCTCGTTGACGCCCTCGCGGATCTCCGCGCGGTCGCCCGAGCGGCGGCCGATCTGCACGAACACCTGACGCGCCTCGAGCTTCTCCTCTTCGCCTTCCAGCTTGCGTACGACATAGACGTAATCGCCGTAGAGGCTGGTCACGAGCGCGGTCTGTGGCAGCGAGATGACGTTATCCTCGTCCGGCTGGATCACGTTGAGATGCGCGAACTGGCCCGGGGTCAGCTTGCTGTCGGTGTTGACGACCTCCGCGCGGACCGAAACCAGTCGGCTGGACGGATCAACCTTCGGATCGATACCGATGATTTCACCGTCGAACGAGCCTTCCGCGCCCTCAACGGTAACCCGAACCTTCTGGCCGATCGACAGCTGGCTGAGCAGCTGCTCAGGCACGGTGAAGTCGGCATACATACGGTCGAGGTCCTGCAGCGTCGCCACCGAAACGCCCGGCGTCAGATACTCGCCCTCATTGATGCGCGGGATACCTATGGTGCCATCGAACGGCGCGCGCAGCTGCTTCTGGCGCAGCGCAGCTTCAAGACGGTCAACCTGTGCAGCCGAAGCTTCGGCTGCAGCTTCCGCTGCTTGCAGTGCCGAGTTCGAGCCAACCTGCCGATCACGCAGTTCAACGGCACGAGTCAGCGTCTGGCGGTCGAGATTCGCCTGCGCCTTCGCGGCCGCAAGGTCCGCGCGCTGAATCGAATCGTCGAGCTGGACGAGAACATCGCCGCGCTTGACCTTCTGGTTGGCGCGGAAGTTGATCTCCGTGACGATACCGGTCGCCTCAACCGTCAGGTCGACGCCGCGGCTGGCGCGGATGGTACCGATTGCCTCGATGACCGGGCTCCACTTGTCGGCCTTGGCCTCGACAGTGGAGACAGTCACGACGGCAACAGGCATATTGGCAAAGAAGTTCTCGATCGCCTGATCGCGGAATCTGTTGAATCCGACGAGGCCGCCGACAAGGGCTGCAAGGAGAATGATCGCGATGACTAAGCGTTTGATCATAAGTGGTGACGCTCGCTGGTTTCGTCAGTCTGGGCGCGCAAAGGGGCGAAACTGCTCGTTTTCTGCCTGCGCGAGTAGGTAGCGCGTCGTGTACCCTCTGCGCGATTAAGTCAACCGTAACCCACAGGACTAGGCTCACCTTTCGCCAGAAGGTTCAAAATCCCTGAAGAAGAGGATGAGGGCAAGCCCTGATCGTTCCGCACAGCACAAGCCTGAGCGAAGCATCAGCACAAGAGGCGCTCTATCGTTTCGAAAGAGGGATGGAGAGATGGTGCCCAGAGACGGATTTGAACCGCCGACACTGCGATTTTCAGTCGCATGCTCTACCAACTGAGCTATCTGGGCATCCTTCGGAAACTCTTGGAGTTTCCCGCTTCGGCGGTGTTGGCTGACCGCCGAAAACGCGTGGGTTATAGCATGAGTTTTTCGACTGTCCAGCGCCTTGAGCGGACTTTTTCAGCTATTTTTTCAAAAGGCTGAAAACGGCGCAAAACTGGGGAAAACTCAGCCCTGCTCGTCCTCCGAGCCGCTGTCTTCCTCGGTTGCAGGAATGACGTAAGACCCGGTGAGCCACCGGTTCAGGTCGATATCCTTGCAGCGGGGAGAGCAAAACGGGTAGTCGGCGCGAGTCGCCGGCTTCCCGCATTCGGGACACTTCCGCCGCGGACGCAGCGGAGTGACCTTCTCCAAATTGGAATCGCCAGTCATCTTTAAACCTTTGCGCCGGCGCGCCAGTTTGCCAGCACCTTATAGCCGTCGGCGGCCAGCAAGCCGATCGTCTCCTGCAGCGGCAAGCCGACGATGTTGGTGTACGAGCCGACGATCTTGACGACGAAGCTGCCGGCTAGCCCCTGCACGGCATAACCGCCGGCCTTGCCGCGCCATTCCCCGGAAGCGAGGTAGGCTTCGAGCTCTTCTGAAGAGAGACGCTTGAAGCGCACGCGCGTCTCTACGAGTCGCTGGCGCACCTTGCCTGCCGGATTGATCATGCACACGCCAGTATAGACGCGGTGCGAACGGCCTGACAGCAGGCGAAGGCAATAGGCTGCCTCGTCGCTGACCTCGGCCTTCGGCAGGATGCGCCGGCCGACCGAAACGACGGTATCGGCAGCGAGGATGAAGGCGTCCGTCGGCGCGCCTTCCTTCTGCAGCATCTCCAGCGCTGTCTCGGCCTTGGAGCGGCTGAGTCGCTTTGCCAGCGAGCGCGGATGCTCCGCGCGCAGCGGCGTTTCGTCGAGTTCGGCGGGAAGCAGCCGATCGGGCTCGATGCCGGCCTGCTGAAGAAGCTCGATCCTTCGCGGCGACGCGCTCGCCAACACCAGCTTCTGGGGTACGGTCATTGCAGGCCCCGTCGACTTGCGGGAGGGGTAGCGGAGCTACTTGAAGCGGTAGGTGATACGACCCTTCGTCAGGTCGTACGGGGTCATCTCGACCAGCACCTTGTCTCCGGTCAGAACGCGAATGCGATTCTTGCGCATGCGGCCGGCGGTGTGGGCAATGATTTCGTGATCATTTTCGAGTTTGACCCTGAACATCGCATTCGGCAGCAATTCAGTGACCACGCCCGGAAACTCGAGTACTTCTTCCTTCGGCATCCGATACCTTTATGTTGGAACGATTGGGCCGGCGCGCGGCCAGCCTAAATTTTGCGCGGAACCTATACGATCGCGCCCGATTTGTGAACACGCTTAATTGCCGGGCGGTTCCCTGCCCGTCCTGGCGAACCTTTCGCGAATTCGCGCCTCGAGCCGGTCGCGGACGTCGCGGTAGGCTTCCATGATCCGGTCCCGCGTGCCCGTGGCAGTCGATGGATCGGCCGTCGGCCAGTACTCGACTTCTACCGCCATGGACCGGGTCAGTTCAAGCGCGGCATGATGCGCCTGCGGGGAAAGCGTGACGATCATTTCGAAATAATCGTCTTCCATGTCATCGAGCCGCTGCGGCTGGCGCTCGCCAAGCGAAAGCCCCTTCTCCGCCAGCACCGCGTCCACGAACGGATCGCGCTGCCCTGCCCTCACCCCGGCAGAAGCGATGAACACGCCCTGCGGCAGGACCTCTCGCGCAAGCACCTCCGCCATTGGCGAACGAATAGCGTTCATGCCGCACAAGAACAGGAGGGAGCGGGGAAGCACTGCCTCACCCTCCATGTTTAACCCCGCCAATGCAGCACGCACACCAGCGTGAACAGACGCCGGGCCGTATTGAAGTCGACCTCGATCTTGCCCTTAAGGCGATCCATCAGGGTCTGGGAACCTTCGTTGTGCAGGCCGCGCCTGCCCATGTCGATCGCCTCAATCTGCGACGGCGTCGAGGAGCGGATTGCCTCGTAGTAGCTTTCGCAAATCAGGAAATAGTCCTTCACCACGCGCCGGAACGGCGTCAGCGACAAGATATGCGTGACAACCGGCTCGCCATTCTCGCGGGACACGGAGAAGACGAGCTTTGCGCTGACCAGCGAAAGCTTCAGCTTGTAGGGCCCGTTACCGGAATCGCCGGCGGGTCTGAAGGAATTGTCTTCGATCAGATCGAAGATAGCGACCGCCCGCTCATGCTCGACGTCGGGTGTGGAGCGCCCGATCGATTCGTCCAGCTCCACATCGACCAGCCTCGCATTGCGGGGGTCGCAGCTCATGGGTCATCCTTCGGGGTTGAGCCTGATCGCGACCGACGCCGCGTGGCCGCCAAGATTCTCCGCCTTGGCAAGCGTGATCGCAGCCGGACCGATCTGTCGCAGCTGGTCCGGGCCAAGCTTCAGGAGCGACGTGCGCTTGACGAACTCGAGCACGGTGAGGCCCGACGAGAAGCGAGCCGAACGCGCGGTCGGCAGAACGTGATTGGTGCCGCCGACATAGTCGCCGATCACTTCCGGCGTGTAACGGCCAATGAAAATCGCGCCTGCATTGCGGATCTTCGGCAGGTAGTCTTCAGCCTCGTCGAAGGCGAGTTCGAGATGCTCGGCGGCGATGCGGTTTGCGAGCGGCACCGCGGCGTCGAGATCCGGAACCAGGATGATCGCGCCATAGTCGCGCCAGCTCTGCGCTGCCGTCTCGCCGCGCGGGAGAATCGAGATCTGCCGGGCAACTTCCTTCTCAACCGCACTGGCGAAGGCTGCGTCATTGGTAATCAGGATCGACTGGGCCGCCGTGTCGTGCTCGGCCTGCGCGATGAGGTCCGAGGCGATCCAGGCCGGATCATTCGAGCCATCCGCAATCACCAGCACCTCCGACGGGCCAGCAATCATGTCGATGCCAACGGTGCCGAACACGCGGCGCTTGGCAGCCGCGACGAAGGCGTTCCCCGGGCCGACGATCTTCGCGACCGGCGCAATCGTCTCCGTACCATAGGCGAGAGCCGCGACAGCCTGCGCGCCGCCGACGCGATAGATTTCCGAAACGCCGGCGAGCTTCGCCGCCGCCAGAACCAGCGGGTTCAGCACGCCATCCGGTGACGGCACCACCATCACCAGCCGCTCGACGCCAGCCACCTTGGCCGGCACCGCGTTCATCAGCACCGAGCTCGGATAGCTCGCAGTGCCGCCCGGAACATAAAGGCCCACCGACTCGACCGCCGTCCAGCGCGAGCCGAGCTCGACGCCGATCGGGTCGACATAGCGGTCATCCGCCGGCATCTGCCGGGCATGGTGCGCCCAGATGCGCTTGTGCGCTAGCTCGAGCGCCTGGCGCGTCTCCTCGTCGATCGATGCCGCCGCGGCCTCGACCTCTTCCTCCGTCACCCGGATGCCAATCTCGGACAGGTCCAGCCGGTCGAACTTCTTCGTATAGTCGATCAGCGCCTTGTCGCCCTCGGCGCGCACGCGCTCGATGATGTCGCGCACGATGACGTCGACATCCTCCGACACCTCGCGCTTGGTGGCGAGGAAGGCGGCAAACCTGGTTTCGAAGTCGGGTTCGGAAAAATCGAGACGAAGCGGCATTCGCGGAGTTCCTGTTCAGCCCTTGTGTTGCGGGCGCGACAGCGCCTCCCAGGCGCCGCCGAGGTCCGCCATGCGGGCTTCAATATAGTCGACGTCGAGGCGTATGGCCGCCTCGCCGGAGAAGGTCAATTCGATGACGCCGGCCGGAGCTTCCGGACCGGGCTCGAAACGGATGGCAAGCAGCGACAGCACCTCGTCGCCCTTGGCGCGGGAAAAGCCAGTGCTCTTGACGGCACGGACCCCCTCGAAGTGCATCACCGCCTGGCGGCGTTCGTTGCGCTTGAAGAAAAGGCCGCGCTTGCCGGCCTCCCAAGCAAAACGGTTCATCGGAACAATGAAGCGCTTTTCACTCGCGGTGTAGCTCAGATCGGCAACCTTGAGCACGGCATCTTGCACGTGCGCCGAGATGATCTCGAGATCCTGATTGTCTAGAGCAACAAGCTTCAGTTGAGACATGGTGCAAAGCTATCCGGATGGCTGCGCGGGACTATTCCGGTGTTAGGCTGTCTTCAACGACAGCGCAACACCAGCACGAGCCGTCAGTAGCCGCAACCGGCGGAAAAATCAGGAGCTGAGGCGCTCGATGATCGCTCCGCAGCCCGAAAGCTTCTCCTCCAGCCGCTCGAAGCCGCGGTCGAGGTGATAGACGCGGTTGACGATCGTCTCGCCCTCGGCGGCAAGGCCGGCAATGACCAGCGACACGGATGCGCGCAGGTCGGTCGCCATCACCGGCGCGCCCTTGAGGCGATCGACGCCATCGACGATCGCGGTCTGGCCTGACAGCGTGATCTTCGCGCCAAGGCGCGCCAGCTCCTGCACGTGCATGAAGCGGTTCTCGAAGATCGTCTCGGTGATGTGCGAGCGGCCCTTGGCCTTTGTCATCAGGCCCATGAACTGCGCCTGCAGGTCGGTCGGGAAGCCGGGGAACGGCGCGGTCGTGATGTCGACCGGCTCAATGCCGGAGCCATTGCGGCGCACGCGGATGCCGGAGTTGAGCTCGGTGATCTCGGTGCCCGTCGCGGCGATTGCTTCCAGCGCGCTTTCAAGCAGATCCGCCCGCGCGCCTTCCAGCACGACGTCGCCGCCGGTCATGGCAACGGCCATCGCATAGGTGCCGGTCTCGATTCGGTCCGGGATCACCTGGTGAGTCGCGCCCGACAGCGAGGTGACGCCATCGATGGTGATGGTCGAGGTCCCTGCCCCGTAAATCTTCGCGCCCATCGCGTTGAGGCACTCGGCGAGATTGACGACTTCCGGCTCGCGGGCGGCGTTCTCGAGGATCGTCTGGCCCTGCGCGAGGCTCGCAGCCATCATCAGCACGTGGGTCGCACCGACAGACACCTTCGGGAAAGCATAGCGCGCGCTGATCAGCCCCTTAGGAGCGCGGGCACGTACATAGCCTTGCTCGATCTCGATCTCGGCGCCCAGCGCGGCGAGACCCTCGATGAAGAGGTCGACAGGGCGCGTGCCGATCGCGCAGCCGCCCGGCAGCGACACATTCGCCTCGCCCATGCGGGCGAGCAGCGGCCCGATCACCCAGAAGGAGGCGCGCATCTTCGACACCAGCTCATAGGGAGCAGTCGTGTCGACGATATTCTTCGCCGTGAAATTCACCGTGCGCGAATAGCCGGCGCTCTGCGCCTCGCGGCGGCCATTGACCGAGAAATCCGCGCCGTGATTGCCCAGGATGCGCGTCAGCTGCTCGACGTCGGCCAGGTGCGGCACGTTTTCGAGCGTCAGCGTGTCCTTCGTCAGGAGCGAGGCGATCATCAGCGGCAGCGCTGCGTTCTTCGCGCCCGAGATCGGGATGCTGCCATTCAGCTCATTCCCGCCAACAATCCTGATGCGATCCATGGGTCATCCCCTCTGCCGGCGCGAGGCCCCGGCGTTTCGTGGTTGGAGCCGGACGCTCTATCCGTCCTGGCAGCCGCGTTCAACAAATTAGCGGAAGAATGACGCTTCCCGCCCGCGCCGGAGCCCTCATCCGTTGCTCCGCTCGGCGCCCTCATTCTCCTGCAGCAGCCCGTCAGGCCGCGAATCAGCTTCACCTACCCGCCGGGACCGGGCCTGAGCCTTGCGGCGCATGAGATTCGCACGCAACTGCTCTGCGAGCCGCTTGCGCCGCTCATCCTTTTGACTCGCCTGCTTGCGCTTCTGATCGTCTTGGGAGGTCAAAACCGGGGTCTCCGCTAGGGATCAATTGTGTCGTTCTGGCGACGCGAGCCTATAGCAGATCGCGCTTTTTGCACAAAGTGTGCGGTCAATCACAAAAGGTGCGAAAGGGTGCTTGCGCAACGCGATTCTCTGTGGCAGAAGGCCGCCACACTCAAACACCGGCTGCGGTAGCTCAGTGGTAGAGCACTCCCTTGGTAAGGGAGAGGTCGAGAGTTCAATCCTCTCTCGCAGCACCAGTTTCTCCTTGAAAATCATACTCTTTCCGGCCACCTGCGGCAGGCAACCAAACGATCGCGCTGCGCGGTGGCACAGCCTCACGCGCAAAATCCACAGTCGGCCAGAGCTGACGATATCGAACCTCGAATCGTATGCGGGAACTACCCCCCCACCCTGTCTCCGCCGCCCCTGCCGAGCACGGTGGCAAGCGCGATTTTGAGGTCGAGCCGCAGCGACTGCATCGCCGCGTAGCGGGCGTCGTGTCGGGCAAGGCGAACAGGTTCGCTCATGTCGATGCCGTTGACCTGTGAAAGCCCGCTGATTCCAGGCTTCAGGCGCAGGACGCCGCGCTTGCGCCGCTCCTCAATCAGGTCGCGCTGCACCGGCAGGCACGGCCGCGGGCCGATCAGGCTGATCTCGTTGCGCAAAATGTTGACGACCTGCGGCAGCTCGTCGAGCTTGGTGCGGCGCAGGAAATGGCCGAGCTTCGTCACGGCGCTCGCCGACACCTCGTTGGTCGCGGCCTGTTTGGTGCCGAGCCGCATGGTACGGAACTTGTAGCAGGTGAACTCGGCGCCGTTACGGCCGATTCGCCGCTGCGCGAAGATGCCGGGACCCGGCGACTGCAGCTTCACTGCGAGCCAGATCATCAGCAGCGCCCACCAGAAGAAGACGATGACGACGAGCGCGAAGGCAAGATCCACCGCCCGGCGGACGAAATTGTAGACCGGATTGCGCTCCTGGCCTTCCGAGATCGCGACCTCGCGATCCTCGTGCGTCGCGGCGCGGTCGAGCAGGAAGGCCGCGAGCGTCGTCACCTCGACCGTCGGCTTGAGCGCACCGAGAAGGACGGCGAGCGGCCGCTGAACCAGCTTCGGCAGCCGGTTCATGAACGCCATCCTGCCGCGCCAGCCATCGGCATGCACGATGGGGAGATAGACCGTCAGCGTCTCGATCCCTTCGAGTTGCGCAAGCCGGGCAGCGCCCTTGCGCTTGCTGCGCGCGTAAAGGCTCTGGTTGCCCGCATCGAGCGCGTGGAAGGAGGAAATGTTCACGAACCGCTCCACGCCCGCCTTGCGCGCCGCCTCGGCGGTTTCGAGCAGCAGGCCGACATTCACACACTCGAACGTAGTCTCGTCGGCCACAGCATCGCTGTTGATGGTAGCGAGGTGGATCAGCAGGTCGTAGCCGGCCGCGCGGGTAGCGATCTCGTCATAGGAGCAGGCAGCAATGCCCGGAAACAGCGCGGCGACCCTTGCGGGCTCGCGGCCAACGAGCAGCAGCTCCGCGCGCCGGGCTAGGAGGGGCACCAGGCCGCGGCCGACAAATCCGGTGGCACCCGTGACAGCGATTTTCATGCGTGTAACCGGCTCCCGATGCGGCTCNCGATGGCCGCGGCTGGACGCAATGCACCGGCACCTCACCAAAAGAAAACGCCGCGCCCCCGGAAGGACGCGGCGTCATCATGTTCAGGCGTTTCCGCTTATTCCGGCAGGACGCGCACCGCACCCTTGTCGGCGCTGGCGGCGAAGGCTGCGTAGGCCTTGAGCGCGGTGGTCACGTTGCGCTTGCGCGGTGCCGCGGGCTTCCAGCCAAGCTTGTCCTGCTCGGCGCGGCGGACGGCCAGCTCCTCTTCGGAGACGCGCAGGTTGATGGTGCGCTCCGGAATGTTGATGTCGATGATGTCGCCATTGCGCACGAGGCCGATCGCGCCGCCCTGCGCCGCTTCCGGCGAGGCATGGCCGATCGACAGGCCCGAGGTGCCGCCGGAGAAGCGGCCGTCGGTCAGCAGCGCGCAGGACTTTCCGAGGCCCTTCGACTTCAGGTAGCTGGTGGGGTAGAGCATTTCCTGCATGCCGGGGCCGCCCTTCGGACCTTCGTAGCGGATCACCACCACGTCGCCCGCCTTGACCTCGTTGCTGAGAATGCCCTTCACGGCAGCGTCCTGGCTCTCGTAGACGACGGCCGGACCAGAGAAGACGAGGATCGACTCGTCAACGCCTGCCGTCTTCACCACGCAGCCATCGAGGGCGATGTTGCCCTTGAGCACGGCAAGACCGCCGTCCTTCGAATAGGCGCTGTCGGCGGACCGGATGACACCCGACTGACGATCGAGGTCGAGTTCCTTCCAGCGGTTTTCGGTCGAGAAGGCTTCAGTGGTGCGCACGCCGCCGGGAGCCGCCATGTAGAAGTTGCGCACGCTTTCCGAATTGGTACGCGAAATGTCCCAGCGGTCGATTGCGTCGCCCAGGGTCGAGGAATGGACGGTCGGGCAGTCGCGGTTGAGAAGGTTGGCGCGGTCGAGCTGGCCGAGGATCGACATGATGCCGCCGGCGCGATGCACGTCTTCCATGTGGATGTCGGCGACGGCCGGAGCGACCTTGCAGAGCACCGGCACCTTGCGCGACAGCCGGTCGATGTCGTCCATGGTGAAGTCGACGCCGCCCTCATAGGCCGCGGCCAGGATGTGCAGCACCGTGTTGGTCGAGCCGCCCATGGCGATGTCGAGCGCCATCGCGTTCTCGAATGCCTGCTTGGTGGCAATCGAGCGCGGCAGCACGCTCTCGTCGCCCTGTTCGTAGTAGCGCTGGCACAGGTCCACGATCAGGTGGCCGGCCTCGACGAACAGGCGCTTGCGGTCGGCGTGGGTCGCCAGCGTCGAGCCGTTGCCCGGCAGCGACAGGCCAAGCGCCTCGGTGAGGCAGTTCATCGAGTTGGCGGTGAACATGCCCGAGCACGAGCCGCAGGTCGGGCAGGCGTTCTGCTCGTATTCCTTCACCTCTGCGTCGGTGTAGGCGTCATCGGCCGCCACAACCATCGCGTCGATCAGGTCGACGGCCTTGATCTTGTCGCGGACATTGACCTTGCCGGCTTCCATCGGGCCGCCGGAAACGAAGACCACCGGAATGTTGAGGCGCATCGCCGCATTCAGCATGCCGGGCGTGATCTTGTCGCAGTTCGAGATGCAGACCATCGCGTCGGCGCAGTGCGCGTTGACCATGTACTCGACGGAGTCGGCGATGATCTCGCGCGACGGCAGCGAGTAGAGCATGCCGTCATGGCCCATCGCGATGCCGTCGTCGACGGCGATGGTGTTGAATTCCTTCGCCACGCCGCCCGCAGCCTCGATCTCGCGCGCGACGAGCTGGCCGAGGTCCTTCAGGTGCACGTGACCCGGCACGAACTGGGTGAACGAGTTTACGACCGCAATAATCGGCTTCCCGAAGTCTCCATCCTTCATGCCGGTGGCGCGCCAGAGGCCGCGCGCGCCGGCCATGTTGCGGCCGTGTGTGGATGTGCGGGAGCGATAAGGAGGCATGTCAATTCCAGGGTTAGAGTTCAGTCTGCACTTATGCGCAAAACATCGCGTGTAAATGAGTTCGATGCGGCTTGAAGACAAGAATGTCCAGCCCTATCCGTCATCTCTCGGGCCAATTTGACACAATCAGTCAATCCAGAGCCTTTGTCTACCTGATGGCGCGGCCGGCGCGGCCGATCGTCACGCAACGGCAGCCGCCCGCAGCGCGGCGATGAATTCCGCCTGCAGCGCCGTAGGCTTCCAGCCGGTGCGGGTGGCAATGCCGATGGGGCGCTCGGTGTCGGGAAGGTCGATGGGCAGAACGCTCAAGAGCCCCGCCTCCTCCTCGTACTTGATCTGATGGCGCGACAGGATGGTGAGCCGATCTGAGCGCACTAGAATGCCGCGCAGCGCCACAAGCGAACCGGTCTCGACAATCCCCTGCCCCGGCTGCGGCTCGAACCCGTGCTCCGCAGCGATGGCATCAAAGATGGCGCGGGTCGGCGTGTTGCGACGAGGCAGCGCCCATGGATAACCGGCAAGGTCCTCGTAGGTAACCTTCTCCAGCTTAGTCAGCGGATGGTCGGCACGCGCAACGATCGACAGCCCGTCGACGAATAACGCCTCCTGCGTGATGCCGCGCTTCGACTTGTCGTCGCGCAACGCGCCCACCAGCATATCGATGTCACCGATTGTCAGGCTGTGCAGCAGCGCCTCGTAGGAACCGTCGAGGATCTCGATCGACGCGCCCGGTCGCGACGCGCTGCAATGTGCCACCGCCTCCGGAATGATCGAAGTGCGCACTAGCGGCAGGGTACCGACGACGACACGGCCGTCGAAGCTGCCGTCGAGCTCGCGGACTTCTTCGAGCGCGCTTTCAAGCTCGCGCAGGACGAGGCGGGCACTGGAGGCGATCATCTGCCCGGCGGAGGTGAGACGCACGGATTGCTGACGCCCGTCAAACAGGGGCACGCCGCCGATGCGCTCGAGTTCGCGCGCGGCGCGCTGTACCGACGGCTCGGCCTGGCCGAGCACGCGGGCAGCAGCTGAAAAGCTGCCCGCGCGCGCAAAACCTGCAAGCGCGCGCAAATGGGCAATTGTTGCGTGGGTCTCAAGCAGGTCCTGCGCCAGCCCGCGGCCGATGCGGGACTGCTTTGCGAGCCTGGCATTGGCCGAGCGCAGAAGTTCGATGATGCGGCTAGCGCGCACAGCGACGACCTTGCCGCGCTCAGTCAGGAAGACACCGCTGCCGCGACGCTCGAACAGGTGGCCGCCGAAATGCTCCTCCAGCCGCGAGATCGCCTGCGAGGCGGCGGGCTGCGAAACGCGCACCGCCTCGGCGGCCTTGGACAGCGAACCGGTCTCAACGGCGAAGGCAAAAAGTCGGATGTGGCGGAGATTGGGATATGCGAGCATACCCCTATCTACCGCAACGTCACGATCTTGGCGATCAGCCGTAAACAACGCCGTCAAAGAGCTTTCTCGCCGTGCGCAGGATGGCTGCCGATTGCACTTCGCCAGCCTCGTCGAGCGTCGCAACGACGCTCATTTCGCCGGTCGGATGCTCGATGGCCAACGTACGGGTGCGACCCGAACCGACATTCGCCAGCGACGCCGCCGGGGTGCCCGGCAGCAAGCACGCACTGGCGACGGAGACAGCACCCAGCACGCCAATCGCATCGTGGCAGCGGTGCGGAATGAAGGTGCGCGTCGAGATCGCGCCGCCTTCGCGGGCCGGAGCAACCAAGGTCATCTTCGGCACCGACTTCTCGGCAACATCGCCAAGGTTCATCATCGGACCGGCCTTGAGGCGGATCGCCTCGAGCTTGGCCCTGAGCTCCGCGTTGGCTTCCAGCTCAGCCGGCGTCTCGTAGCCGGTAACGCCGAGGTCGGAGGCACGCATGACGACGCAGGGCATGCCGTTGTCGATCATCGTCACCTCGATGCCGTCGATGACATCGACCGCGTTGCCAGTGGGCAGCAGCACTCCGCATGACGATCCTGCGGTGTCCTTGAACTCGATCGGCACCGCTGCGGCCGTTCCCGGCACGCCGTCGATGCGAGCCTCACCGCGATAGGTGACGCGGCCGCCCGGCGTCGGCACGGACGCCACAGCGATCTGGCCGGTGTTCTCCATGAAGATGCGCACGTTGGTCGTGCCATCCTTCGCCTCGACCAGCCCGCGCTCAATGGCGAACGGGCCGACACCGGCAAGAATGTTGCCGCAGTTCTGCGCGTCGGTGACGATCGGGCGATCGACGAACACCTGCAGGAACAGGTAGTCGACATCGACGTCCTCGCGCTCGGACCTGCGCACGACCGCGACCTTCGAGGTGAGCGGGTCAGCCCCGCCCATCCCGTCGATCTGGCGCGCGTCCGGCGAGCCCATCACGCGAAGAAGAAAGGCGTCGCGCGCAGCCGTGTCCTGCGGCAGGTCTTCCGCCAGGAAGTAGCCGCCCTTGGACGTTCCGCCACGCATCCACATGCAGCGGATGCCCTGGTCCTCATCGCGTGAAGGTGTCTCAGACATACTTCAGGCCCTTCTCAGCCAGACGTTCGCGCATCTTGTAGATGTCGAGCCCGAGCTCGCCGGCGGCAAGACGCTTGCGCTTCTCTTCCTCGTTGGCGACGCGTGCCTCGGCCTTGGCG
This sequence comes from Aminobacter sp. J44, assembly GCF_007829415.1. NCBI lineage: Bacteria > Pseudomonadati > Pseudomonadota > Alphaproteobacteria > Hyphomicrobiales > Phyllobacteriaceae > Aminobacter > Aminobacter sp. J44. The sequence goes on from NZ_VLJG01000078.1 coordinate 29,753, forward strand.
GCCACGGCTTCGGCTTCCTCGCGCGCGACAACGCAGACGCCATCGTCATCGGCGACGATCACATCGCCGGGACGGATGTAGGCGCCGGCGCATACGACGGGCACGTTGACCGAGCCAAGCGTCTCCTTAACGGTACCCTGCGCGAAGATCGCCTTCGACCAGACCGGGAACTTCATCTCGGTTAGGTCGGCAACGTCACGCACGCCAGCGTCGATGATGAGGCCCTTGCAGCCACGCGCCTGGGCGGAGGTCGCAAGCAGGTCGCCGAAATAGCCGTCCTCGCAAGAGCTGGTCGGCGCGAGCACGAGGATGTCGCCGGTCTTCAGCTGCTCGATGGCGACGTGCACCATCCAGTTGTCGCCGGGAGGCGCCGAGATGGTGACAGCCGAGGCAGCCAGCCGCGCGCCGCGATAGATCGGGCGCATGTAGCTGGCGAGCAGGCCCTTGCGGCCCTGCGCCTCGTGCACGGTTGCGACGCCGCACGCCGCCAGCCGGTCAATGACCGACTGGTCTGCGCGCTCGATGTTCTGAACGACGACGCCAGACATCAGAGTTCATCCACGGTGCGCGGGTAGATCGACTGGAAGCCCTCGGCATACTTTGCCGGGCGCCCGCCGGCCTGGCCGCCGGAGTTGCGGGTGAAGTGGTTGGCGCGGTTCTCCGCGACATTCTTGTAGTAGTGCCAAAGGTGTTCCTGACCTTCCATGCACTGGATGGCGGCCCACTTCTTGTCCCAGACGTCGGTGATGTCGAGGAAGACGTCCGGCTTCCACTCCATCTGCTCGGTCTGGTGCGGCTCGAAGAGATAGACCTGCGGCGCGCCGAGGATCTTCTGGCCCGGATTGTGGCCCCAGGCCTGCGCGATAGCGCGGCACTCGAGCGTCCACTGCGACACGTACATGTGGTCCGTGTTGTACGGATCGTACTTGGAGTGGGTCATCATGAAGGACGGCTGCACCGCGCGCATGACGTCGACCAGGCGATCCTTGGCCTCGCGGGTCATCTCGAGCGGGTAGTCGCCGAGGTCGAAGAACTGGATGTCATGGACGTCCAGCGCCTTGGCGGCATTCTCGGCTTCCCGGCGACGCTCCGACTTGACCTTATCGAGGGTCATGCCCGGCTGCTTCCAGAGCTTGGCGCTCTCGCCGCGCTCGCCGAAGGAGAGGCAGACCACGGTAACGTCGTAGCCCTTGGCCGCATGCAACGCGATCGCGCCGCCGCAGCGCCACACGAAGTCGGCGGAATGTGCGGAAATGATGAGGGCGGTTTTCTTCGACAAGGCTTAAGCCTCCTTCTTCTTGACCGGCGGGGTGCCGTGCGTGTGGAAAGTTTCGATGGTCTTGAGGCCCCAGGCTTGGCCCTTCTTGCGCTCAGCCTCGGTCCAGGCGACCGGCTCCCAGTCGGGAGCGAGGATCAGGCGCGCGCCTGCATTGGCGAGCTCGATGCGGTTGCCGGCGGGCTCCCAGACGTAGAGGAAGAACGAACCCTGGATCGCATGCTTGTGCGGGCCGGTTTCGATGTGGACGCCGTTCTCGAGGAAGATGTCAGCCGCGCGCAGGATGTCCTCGCGCTGGTCGGTCGCGTAGGTGACGTGATGCAGGCGGCCATCGCCACCACCGCGCTCTTCCGAGCAGACGGTGTCGTAGGTCTTGTTGTTGCAGGAGAACCAGACGCCACCCAGACGGCCGTTGTCGAGCTGGATGTACTCGGTCACACGCGAGCCCAGGCAGGTTTCCATGAACGCGCGGAATTCCTTCACGTCCTCACCGAGCAGGTTGACGTGATCGATACGGCGCGGCGAGACGCCCTGAGCATGGAAGCGGCTTGCGTTGTTCTTCAGCGCCGGCTTGTCGGCCTCGTCCGGCACGTAGCGACGGGTATCGTAGTAGATCTCGAAGACGTGGCCGAACGGATCCTCGAATCGGAACGCCTTGTTGCCGCCGTGGCCGATGTCGCCGTCGATCCAGCCGATGACCTTGTACTTGGAAGCCTCGATCGCCTTGACGCGGCGCTCAAGCGCAGCCTGCGAAGAGCAACGGTAGGATACATGCCCGATGCCGGTCGTATGCGACCGGGTCAACTTCATCGAGTGGAACTCGTAGTCGTCCCAGGCGCGCAGGTATGCGCTGTTCTCGTCCTGCCCCGACAGCTTCAGGCCATAGACGCGGGTAAAGAAGTCCAGGCTCTCTTCGAACTTGTCAGTCAGGACTTCGACATGCGCCAGATGCGCGATGTCATAGCAGGGCTCGGAACCGCTCATACGGCATTCTCCTCCACGAACTTGATTGTTTGTTCCTGACCTAGCCCCTCCACGCCGCGAGAGCCAATCGAAAGGCGAACCCTCCACATAAGTTTTGGCTACAGACCATACCTAACCGAGGACTCAAGGCGCCTGTGGGTGAAGCTGCGATTACGTTATCGTCCCCGCGATCGGAGGATAACGGTAGGTCTTTTATGTCCGCGCTCATGGCCGACACTCTGCGCCGGTGAGACGGTCATTCTCATTGTGAAACAAAGGGTTGCGTCGGATCGGAAGCGTTTCCGCCCTACTCGGAGCAAGTACCCCCGAACGATAGTCCGGTGGCAGCATTCAGGAGACAACCCACAGCCGAACACCAGCTGCAGGCCATAAATCCCATTGCGTACCGCTGCAAAAACGAAAGGCCGCCCTCCGGCTTCGGAGAACGGCCTTACCATATTCATTCCGCGGTCCGGAGCATGTCCGGACGCCGTTGAGCCAATCAGGCAGCGGCGACAGCCGCCCCGGTCTGCTGATTGCACCACTCGGCGCTGGTCTTGATGCCGCCCAGCGGGAAGACGTGGACCTGCGAGATCAGGCTGTTCGGGTTCTTCGCCTTGTACGCAGCGAGATCGCTGAGAATCTCGGTCGGCTCGAACGGAACCATCAGCTTGGTGAGGTCCATCGCACGGCGCTGCAGGACGCGCAGCGACGGGCCAACACCGCACGACACGGCGAACTTAATCAGCGTCTGCAGCTTGGTCGGGCCGGCAATGCCGATGTGGATCGGCAGCGTCACGCCCATCGCCTGCAGGCGCTCGGCCCACTCGATTACCGGTTCCGCCTCAAACGCGAACTGGGTCGCGATCGCCATTTCCGCGTCAGTGCGCTTGGAGAACTCCTGCTTCCACTTCACGGCAGCATCGACATTGGCTGAACCGCCGTTCGGGTCGATGTCCTTGTTACCCTCCGGGTGGCCGGCGACATGCAGGCGCTTGAAGCCGTACTTGTCGAACAGACCGGTCTCCATCAGCTGCATGGAATTGTCGTAGTCGCCATGCGGGGTCGTGACGCCGCCGCCAAGGAGCAGCGCCTGGTTGATGCCGGCGGCATCAACATAACGCTTGATCCAGTCCTCGAGCGTGTCGCGGTCCTTGATGATGCGAGCGGGGAAGTGCGGCATGACCGGGAAGCCTTCCTCGGTGATGCGCTTCGCCGTCTCGACCATTTCCTCAATCGGGGTGCCGTCAATATGAGCGATATAGACGCGCGTACCGGCCGGGAGGATCGCACGGAAGTCCTCGATCTTGGCCGCGGTGCGCGGCATCACCTCGATCGAGTAGCCCGACAGGAAACCTGCAACCTCGGCGCTGGGGGCGGTGTCGCCACCTTCCGACCGCTTGAACATATTGAGCAACGACACAGCTTCCTCCGCAGTCTGTTGAATGCGACCTGTATACAATAGGTATCAATCCGGCCGCAACCGCATTTCGACGTCGTGTCCGATGTACGGGAGGCGATACCTGCTTGCACTCGATTTGCCAGCTTTTGCGGCACGGGACCCGCTTGAAAGACGACATTGCGTGTCGTTGCTGCAGAACCCGCATCGCCTGGATTGTCATTCCTAGAGCACTTCGAAGACGGAAATGCGGACGCTCGACGCCTCGCGCGCACCGGTGCCGACGAAGATGCAGGTGTTGATCCAGCGATAGCGGTCATCGCCGGTTTCGAAGCGCGGGTGCGTGCGCATGTAATACAGGCTCGGATCGACATTCTCGCCCCGCCCCACCGCTGCCAGGACGTCAGCCGGGCCGTGCCGGTAGCCGAAATTGCGGATGTCGATCAGCGCCCCGTCCTCGGTTTCCATGGAATATCGCGTATCGAGCTCCGCGCTGCCGTCGGCAAAGACGGTCTGCCAGTCAGCACCGAGATTGAGAATCCTGCCGCGGATTCGCTCACCCGTAACGGTGCCGCCGATGATCGGAATGATCCGCCGCCTGCCCCCTCGCCCGTCGCCAAGCTCCATCGGCGCGGCGAGCTGAGCGACGATGTCGCAGAAATGCACGAGGCGCGGTTGTTCCAGCATGTCGTTCCTCCTCCAAAAATTCTCGCGAACGCTAGTTGCCCAGCGAATTGTATGCAAGTCTTGCGCGCTGGGGCCAAACCTGTTTGATACCGGCGAGGCCAGGTAGAGGAGGTACCATGCTTCAGGATCGCGCAAAGGGGCTGTCGCAAATGACAGCGGGAGCGGCGCTTTTCACCCGACTGAAGGCGCTCGGCGTCGACTACGTCTTCTGCAATTCCGGCACGGACTTCCCGCCAATTATCGAAGGCCTCGCCGAGGCTGCGGCCAAGGACCTCGACCTTCCCGAAGCCATCGTGATCCCGCACGAGCATGCGGCGATGGGCATGGCGCACGGCTACTATTTTGCCACCGGCAAGGCACAGGCGGTCATCCTGCACACCAATGTCGGCCTCGCCAACGGTTCGATCGGCGCGCTCAACGCTGCAGTCGACCAGGTGCCGGTGCTGATGATGTCGGGGCGCACGCCGGTCATGGAAGGCGGCCGCTTTGGCGCGCGTACAGTACCAATCGGCTGGGGTCAGGAGATGCGTGACCAGACGGCGCTGGTGCGCGAGGCGTGCAAGTGGGACTACGAACTGAAGTTCCCGGAGCAGGTTGCATCGCTGCTTGATCGCGCCCACGCCATCGCCAACTCCCTGCCTAAGGGGCCGGTCTATCTCAGCCTCCCACGAGAAGTGCTGTGTGAATCGACGCCGGCCGAAGGACTGGAAGAACCTCCGACGGTGCAGCCGACGGAGGTCGCCCCCTCGCCCGCCGACATTGCCGCGGCAGCCAGGCTGCTCGCCGGTGCGCGCTCGCCGCTCATCATCGCCCAGCGCGGCGCAGGCAGCGATGCGGGCTTCGCCGCGCTCGCCAGACTGGCAGAGGAATGGGCGATCCCGGTCTGCCAGTGGTGGGCGGTGGCGACTGCGATCGCGAGCGAACATCCTTGCAGTGBCGGCTCCGATCCGCTCCCGTGGATCGAGGAAGCCGACGTCATCCTGGTTATCGACAGCCTGGCGCCCTGGTCGCCGGACATCCACCATCCGCCGCAGGATGCGAAGGTCATCCACCTCGGTCCCGACCCGCTGTTCACACGCACGCCCGTGCGCACCTTCCGCTCGGATGTCTCGATCGGCTGCGCGACGGCTGACGGGCTGATCCAGCTCGAGGAGGCGATGCGTCCTTATCTGAGCCGCCATGTGAACGCGCGCATGCGGCGCAAGGATTTGATCGCCAATCGCGTCAGGGACATTCGCGCGAAGATCGCCAAGGCGGCCGCGCCGAGCTATCCGATGACCAAGGCCTATGTATCCAAGTGCCTGTCGGATGCGATCGCCGGCAAGGATGCGACGGTGCTTTCCGAGCTCGGTGCACCCCTCGATCCACTGGTGCTCAACCGCCACAATTCCTGGCATCAGGAGCCGCATGCCGGCGGGCTTGGCTGGTCGTTCCCCACCGCGCTCGGCATGCAGCTTGCCGACCGCTCGAAGCTGATCGTCGCGACGATGGGCGACGGCTCGTACATGTTCGCAAACCCGGTTGCCTGCCATCAGATTGCCGAAGCAATGGAGCTGCCGGTGCTCGTGGTCGTCCTCAACAACAGCGAGTGGGCTGCGGTACGCTATTCGGTGCTCGGCCTCTACCCGAATGGCTACGCCGCCAAGGCCAACCAGATGCCGCTGACCTCGCTGCAGCCGAGCCCCAACTTCACGAAGGTGGCAGAAGCGAGCCGCGCCTGGGCCGTACGTGTCGACCAGCCGGACAAGCTCACCGAGACGCTCCGGCAGGCAATCCGCCATATCGAAGAGAAGCGCACCATGGCGCTCGTCGAAATCGCCATCGGTTAGTTGACACGCCTCGACGGCTGTATACAACGAGACCCCATGCATAACCCCGGGAGGAGCCCGACATGAACCTGGACGACCTCGTCGCCATTGACTTCCACACCCATGCCGAGGAGCCCTGCTGCGGCCCGCGCGACGACGGCTATGACGAATTCCAGGCTGCGATGGCGAAGTACTTCCGCAATCCGGCCGGCACCAAGGGCATGCTGCCGACGATCCCGGAGACGGCCGCCTATTACCGTGAGCGCAAGATCGGTGCGGTAATCTTCGCCGTCGACGCCGAGCGCGAGACGGGCTTCCGCCGCTACAACAATGAGGAGATCGCCGAACTCGCCGCAGAGAACAGCGACATCCTGATCCCGTTCGCTTCGATCGACCCGGCCAAGGGCAAGGTCGGCGCGCGTGAGGCACGCCGTCTGATCCGCGACTTCGGCATCAAGGGCTTCAAGTTCCACCCGACGATGCAGGGCTTTTATCCGAACGACCGTTCGGCCTATACGCTCTACGAGGCGATCGCCGAGGAGAACTGCATCGCCCTGTTCCACACCGGCCAGACCGGCGTCGGCAACGGCATGCGCGGCGGCATGGGCATGCGCCTGAAGTTCTCGAACCCGATGTATCTCGACGACGTCGCGGTCGATTTCCCGGACATGCCGATCATCCTCGCCCACCCTTCGTTCCCGTGGCAGGAAGAGGCGCTGTCGGTCGCAACCCACAAGCCGAACGTCTATATCGACCTCTCCGGCTGGTCGCCGAAGTATTTTCCGCCGATCCTCGTTCAGTACACCAACACCATCCTCAAGCATAAGATGCTGTTCGGTTCTGACTGGCCGGCGATCACGCCGGACCGCTGGCTGTCCGACTTCGAGAAGCTCGACATCCGCGAGGACGTCCGCCCGCTCGTTCTCAAGGAGAACGCCGCGAAGCTCTTGAAGCTGAAGTAACCGGCGGCTGGCACAAGCCAGCCATCCGCGCCATACTCCTCCTGCTTTCCGGCAATGCGGGCGGCAGGAGGATGCGCCATGAACTGCCTCACAATTCGGATCTGCGTCGCGCTGGGCTTCGCCTTCGGTGTCTCAGTTGCCGTCGCACAGGACCGGCCGCAGCCTGAAAACACGACGGCGGTCGCCGAGCGCACATCGGTCAAAGCCAGCGACTTCATGATCGCGACGGCCCATCCGCTGGCAACGCAGGCGGGCTATGAGGTCCTTGCCGCCGGCGGTACGGCCGCTGATGCGGCAGTTGCGGTTCAGACCATGCTGGGGCTCGTCGAACCGCAGAGCTCAGGCCTCGGCGGCGGCGCCTTCTTCGTCTACCGCGACGCCGGGACGAACGAGATCATCACCTACGATGCCCGCGAAACGGCGCCGAAGGCCGCCGACGACAAATACTGGATGAACCCTGACGGGACGCCGATGGAGTTCCAGGCTGCGGTGGTGGGTGGCCGCTCGGCCGGCGTGCCCGGCACGCCGATGCTGCTCGAAACCTTCCACCGCGAACACGGCAGCATGGATTGGGCAGCGCTCATACAGCCCGCAATTGAAACCGCCCGGAACGGTTTCACCGTGAGCCAGCGCCTCGCTGCGGCAGTAGCAGAGGCCAAAGGCCTCGACACCTTCGTTACCACTTCCGAGTATTTTCTTCCCGGCGGCAGGCCTATCGCCGAGGGCGACACGCTGAAGAACCCGGCCTATGCCGAGACCCTGGAAATCTTTGCCCGGGAAGGCGCACCGCCCTTCTACACCGGCGAAATTGCTCGCGACGTCCTTGCGGCGCTGAGGACGAACATCAATCCGAGCATCCTGTCGGAGGAAGATTTTGCCAGCTACAAGGTGGTAAAGCGCGAGCCCGTCTGTGCGCCCTATCGCGAATACGAAGTCTGCGGCATGGGCCCGCCGAGCTCAGGTGCCCTCACCGTCGGCCAGATGCTCGGCATCCTTTCGCACTTTGACATCGCTTTATTGGAGGACGGCATCGAGTTCCGCCATCTCTTCGCTGAGGCCTCCCGCCTCGCCTTCGCGGACCGCGGCCTCTACATGGCGGACGGAGATTTCGTCGACGTTCCGGAAGGCCTGCTTGATCAGGACTATCTCGCCGAGCGGGCGAAGCTAATCGATCTGTCGAAATCGAGGGGTGTCGCCCAGGCTGGCACTCCGCCCGGCCTCGGCGATGACAAGCTGACGCCTGACAGCGAGCGCCCGCGCAAGGGCACCTCGCACTTCGTCATCGTCGACAAGGACGGCAATATGCTTTCGGCGACCACGACGATCGAGAGCGGCTTCGGCAATCGCGTCATGGCGCGCGGCTTCCTATTGAACAACGAGCTGACAGACTTCGCCTTCGTTCCAGAAGCCGATGGCGCGCCAGTCGCCAACCGCGTCGAGCCGGGCAAGCGCCCGCGTTCTTCCATGTCGCCGACGATCGTGCTGCGCGATGGTAAGCCGGTGCTGCTAACGGGGAGCCCCGGCGGCGCGGCGATCATCAACTACACCGCGCTGTCGCTGGTTGCGATCCTCGACTGGGGCGTGGACCCACAGGAGGCGATCGACCTTCGCCACGTCACCAACCTCAACGGCCGCACCAGCGTCGAGGAAGGCGATGGCGCCGAGGAACTGGCAGCAGGGCTCACCGCCTTGGGCCACGAGGTGGCGATCATCAACCTCAATTCCGGGCTGCACGTCATCCAAATCAGCGATGACGGGCTGATCGGCGCCGCCGACAAGCGCCGCGAAGGCGTGGTGATGGGAGACTGAGGATATGAAGCGCCGCGACATTCGCCGCGGCGCCATCTCGTGACTAGTTCGAGGCCTTCGCGAGTGCGCCGTACATGGTCTCGCCCTTTGCGGCGAGCCTGCGGCGCGCGAAGTCGACGAACCAGTCCATCGCCTTCGGGTCGCGCATCGCGTCGGGGCTGTAGGCCTTCTCAACCGGCCAGCCCATCAGCAGCTTGCGCACCGGCACTTCCATCTTCTTGCCAGTTAGCGTGTAGGGCGTCATCGGCACTGCATGCACCTCGTCGGGCACGTGGCGCGGGCTGCGTTCCGCGCGCAGACGCTGGCGGATTGCCTTGTCCAGCGCCTCGTCGAAGACGACGCCCTCCTTCAGCTGCACGAACAGCGGCATGTAGAAGCCGCCGCCCGGCTCCTCGATGCAGACGATCAGGCTGTCCTCGATCTCGGCCATGCCTTCGAGCGTGCGATAGATCTCGGCCGAGCCGATGCGCACGCCAAAGCGGTTAAGCGTCGAGTCCGAGCGGCCATAGACGAAGCAGCCGCCGCGGCTGTTGATCTTCATGAAGTCGCCGTGGCGCCAGATGCCCGGATAGGTATCGAAATAGGCTTCCTTGTAGCGCTTGAAGTCCGGATCGTTCCAGAAAAACAGCGGCATGCTGGGCATCGGGCTGCAGACGACCAGCTCGCCGACCTCGTCGATCAGCTCGTTGCCGGCGTCGTCGAAGACGCGCACGTCGATCCCCAGGCAGCGCGCCTGGATCTCACCGGCGTAGACCGGCTGCGTCGGCGTGGCGCCGACGAGGCCGCAGCAGAACTCGGTGCCGCCCGACTGGGAGGTGACCCAAAGGTCCTCCTTCACCGCATCGTACAGCCACTTGAAGCTCTCGGGTGTTGCCGGCGAGCCAGACAGCATGATGCTCTCGATCGCCGACAGGTCGAAGCGCTCCTTCGGCACGATGCCGTGCTTGCGCATGTTCTCGACGAAGGTCGGGCTGGCGCCGAACGAGGTGGTCTTTGTGTCGGCCGCGAGCTGCCAGAGCAGGTCCGGCCCCGGATGGGTCGGGCTGCCGTCGTAGAGCACGGCGCTGCCACCGACCAGCGGACCCCACATCAGCGAGTTCCACATTACCCAACCGGTGGTGGAGTAGAAGAACATCCGCGAGCTGGCCTTGAGGTTCAGGTGGAACACGGCCGACTTGTAGTGCTCGAGGATGATGCCGATGTGGCTCTGCACGATCGCCTTCGGCAGGCCCGTGGTGCCGGACGAGAACAGGATCCACAGCGGGTGGTCGTGCGCCACGCGCTCATAGCGGAATTCCTCGCGCGAAATGGCCGGCCCTTCGAGAAGCTCTGCAAAGCGCGTAACCGACTTGCCTTCAAAAGCAGGTGCGGGCTCGTCAGTCAGATAGTCGAGCCAGACGACTTGCTCGAGGCTCGGCAGCCCGTCAACGATGCCGCTGACCTCGGCGCGGCGCCAGAAATCCTTGCCGGCGAAGCGGTAGCCATCCGCGGCAAACAGCACCTTGGGACCGATCTGCGAGAAGCGGTCGGCGACGGTTCCGACGCCGAACTCCGGCGCGGCCGACGACCAGATCGCACCGATCGCGGTCACTGCCAGCATCGCCGCCATGGTCTCTGGGATGTTCGGCATGTAGGAGACGACGCGGTCGCCCGGAACCACGCCCATCGCGCGCAACCGCGTTGCGATCTTGCGCACCATGTCGCCAAGTTCGCGCCACTTCATGCCAGCGAGCGGCCGGATTTCCGAAAGATGGTGCACAACCACCTTCTCCGGATCGTCCGCCTCGTGGCGCAGGATGTGCTCGGCGTAATTGACGCGCGCTCCCACGAACCACTGCGCACCAGGCATCTCGCGCTTTGCGAGGACCGTCTCGTACGGTGTGTCCGACATCACTTCGAAATAGTCGTAGATCGCTGCCCAGAATGCCTCGATCTCCTTGGCGGACCACGTCTGCAACTCGCCGTAGTTGGCGAAGTCGAGGCCCCGCTTCTCGCGGAGCCAGCGCAGGAAATCAGCAACCCCTGTCGACTGCTTGAAGGCATCGCTGCCTTCCCACAGGAAATCCCCCTCCTTCAGCATCCGCTCCTCCTTCGAATGTATACAATGCGGGTCGTGGCCCTGTATTACAGGGATGGGGGCGCCGGGTCCACTGGCCGTCGCGCTAAAAATTTTGGAGGATGGTATGCCGCGCTTTTCGATCAATCTGTCGATGATGCTGCAGGAGCATGCCTTCCTCGACCGCTTCCAAGCGGCAGCCGATCTCGGCTTCAGGGGCGTCGACATCCAATTCCCCTATGATCATCCTGCGGAAGAGATTGCCGAGCGCGCGCAGAGCGCAGGCGTCGAGATCGTTCTGATCAACATTCCGGCTGGGGATCTGATTACCGGCGGCGACGGCCTCGCCTGCGTGCCTGGCCGGGAGGAAGGGTTCGCGGCTGGTCTGGAAACCGCGAAGGCGTACGTGCGGGCACTCCGCTGCCAGCGCGTCAACGTTCTGACGGGTCGGGTTCCCGTCGGCGTCTCGCAAGCGGAGGCCGAGGAGGCGTTCGTCCGGAACCTGAGGCTTGCGGCCGACGCCTTCGCGCCGCTCGGCGTGACGGTCATGATGGAACCCTGCAACCAGCGCGACGTCCCGCGTTACCTGGTAAGCCGTACCGAACACGCCCTCGCCCTGATCGACAGGGCGGATCGCGAAAACCTTGCCCTGCAGTTTGACTTCTACCACCGCCAGATCACCGAGGGGGACCTGATCGAGGGTTTCCGCTCCTCCCTACCCCGCATCGCCCACGTGCAGTTCGCCGACAATCCCGGCCGACATGAGCCCGGTACCGGCGAGATCAACTACGAGCGGATTTTCGAAGCGATCGACGTCTCAGGCTACACCGGCTGGGTTGGCGCCGAGTATCGGCCGAGCGGCCGCACGGCCGACTCGATCAACTGGCTGCGATCAGCCAGGAATCTCGAGAACCAATAGCCCGCTGCGCCGTTGTGGGGCGTGCCGGCAGGAAGGTGCAGGCATTCATTTTCCAGCGCAAAATTTTCGCGCGGGTTGTGGAAAAAAGGAAATCGACAAAGTCTACAAGTTTTGTAGACTGAGCTGGAAACGGAGGTCCTGAATGGTCCATTCTGATAGCTCAAGACGTCTGCCTCGCCACGCGTCTCCTGCTAGTGCCCTGAGCTACCTGCCTTTTGCACTAGCGGTCGGTTTTGCAGTCGCCGTCGTGTTCGGCCTGCTTGGCTAAAGAACTTTCAGCGACTTCCAGTCCCATCCGCGCGGCTAGCGCGGATAGACATTTCCGCGCAGCACCTGAACGAAGCCGCGATCGCCCGACGAAGCCCGGATATCGATCGGCACATCAAGCTCCAGCGTCTCCCCCGCGTCTGTCCGAACGAGGAACCGCCGCCCCTCTGGACGGTCGATAACCCGAAGGACGCTGACCGGAATTCCCTCCCCGTCAAACGACCAACTCAGATCGCCCGGGCGGGCCAGAACCTCCACCGGCCCGTCGGCAAGCCCGGATGCGGATAGCCGCGCCCCCGGAATATCCACCATCCCGCTCTTGGCGGTCGCAGTAATACGGTTGGTGTCTCCGAGGAATTTCATCACGAAGGCCGAGGCGGGCTTGCGGCAGACCTCCTCAGGTGTACCCTCCTGCACGATGGTGCCCTGATCGAGGATCACGACACGGTCGGCAAGGTCGAGCGCCTCTTCCTGGTCGTGGGTCACGAACAGCGTCGTGATGCCGAGCTCGTCGTGGATTTCCCGCAACCAGCGGCGCAGGTCATGGCGCACGTTGGCGTCGAGCGCGCCGAACGGCTCATCTAGCAGCAGAACTTTTGGATCGACAGCGAGGGCACGCGCAAGCGCAACACGCTGGCGCTGACCGCCGGAAATCTGGCTCGGGAAGCGGTTGTTCAGGCCTTCGAGCTTCACCAACCGTAGCAGATCGTTCACGCGGGCGTGAATCTCCTGCTTTGAGCGCGCCTTCTTCGACACCTTCATGCCAAAGGCGATGTTTTCGCCGACGGTCATGTGCGGGAACAGGGCATAGTGCTGGAACACGAAGCCGACGCCGCGCTCGCGCACCGGAATGTCGGTCGCATCCTCGTCGCCGAAGTAGATCGCTCCCTGGTCGGGAAATTCGAGGCCGGCCACCGTTCGCAGAATCGTCGTCTTACCGGAACCCGACGGCCCAAGCAGCGCTACCAGCTGGCCGCTGCCGATCTCCAGCGACACGCCGCGCACCGCGCGGAACGTGTCGAATTCCTTGACGACATCTTTGAGAACGATCTTCATTGCGTTCCACCCTTGTTGGCGGCGAGCGTCGGTCTGCCGGCGCGTCCCGCGCCCTGCCTCTCAAGCAGAACCTTGGCGATGATGGTGAACAGCGCCAGCACCGTCAGGATCGACGCGGCGGCAAAGGCTCCGACCGTGTTGTAGTCGTGGTAGAGCAGCTCTACATGCAGCGGCAGCGTGTTGGTCTGGCCGCGGATCTTGCCCGACACGACCGACACCGCGCCGAACTCGCCCATCACGCGCGCATTGCACAGCACCACGCCGTAGAGCAGCGCCCAGCGGATATTTGGCAGCGTCACGGTCAGGAACGTGCGCCAGCCGGATGCGCCGAGGGAAGTTGCCGCCTCCTCGAGCTCGCGCCCCTGCGCCTGCATCAGCGGGATCAGCTCGCGCGCCACGAACGGTGCCGTCACGAACATCGAAGCGAGCACGATGCCGGGCAGCGCAAACAGGATCTTGATGTCGGCTGCCTGTAGCGCCGGGCCGAACAGTCCCTGCAGGCCATAGACGAATAGGTAGGCGACGCCCGCCACGATGGGCGACACCGAAAACGGGATCTCGATGACGATCAGCAGGAAGCGCTTGCCCGGGAAGTCGAACTTGGTGATTGCCCATGCGGCGGCAATGCCGAACATGGTGTTGATCGGCACGGCAAGCAGCGCCGTCACCACAGTCAGGTAGATGGCGTGGCGCGTGTCGGGATTCGCGATTGTGGTCGTGAAATGCTCGAGGCCGAGCGAAAATGCCTGCGCGAAGATGACAAGCAGCGGCGCAAGCACGAGCAGCGTGCCGAAGATGAGCACAAGGGCGATCAGCAGGCGCCTGACGACTGCGCTGTCTCCCACCCGCGGCGGCTGTCCGGCGATCCGGTGCGATTTCATCGTCAGTCCCTCGCCGTGTATCGCAGAGCGCGCGCCTGCAGGAAATTCGTCACGGCCAGCATGACAAACGCGGCAAACAGCATGGTGGATGCAATCGCGGCCGCCGCCTGGTAGTTGTATTCTTCCAGCCGGATGAACGCGAGAAGCGAGGTAATCTCCGTCGAGTTGGGCCGGTTGCCCGCGATGAAGATCACGGCACCGAACTCGCCAAGGCTGCGCGCGAAGGACAGTGACAGACCGGCAAGCAGCGCCGGCGTCAGCAGCGGCAGGATCACCATCCGGAAAATGCTCCAGTCCGAGCCGCCGAGCGACTGCGCCGCTTCCTCCAGCGCGGGATCAAGATCCTCGAGAACCGGCTGCACCGTGCGCACCACGAAGGGCAGGCTGGTGAAGAACATCGCGATCATGATGCCGAGCGGCGTGTAGACGACGGTCACGCCGATGCTGGCGAGCGCTGAACCGAGCCAGCTGTTCTGCGCAAACAGCGCCGTCAGAGCGATACCAGCAACGGAAGTCGGCAATGCGAAAGGCAGGTCGACGATCGCATCGACGAAGCGCTTGCCGGGGAAATCGTAGCGCACCAGCACCCAAGCCAAGGCCAGCCCGAAGACGAGGTTGGTCAGGGTCGCGCCGAGCGCGCTCAGGATCGTCACGCGATAGCTGGCCACCGCGCGCGGCGACGAAACGATGCGCCAATATTCCTCCGGCCCGAGACTGGCGGCCTTAAAGATCAGCGCCCCGATCGGCAGCGCGATGATCAGTGTCACGTAAAAGAGTGTAATCCCGAGCGACAGGGGGAATCCGGGCAATACGCGGCGTCTCAAACAACTGCCCCCATGGGTGGATGCGTGGTCATTATACATGCAACCGGCGGGCTTTCACCCGCCGGCTGGCAAATTCATGGACCGGAAAGATTAACGGTCGCCGTAGATCTGATCGAGGATCGCTCCGGAAGCAAAGTGTTCTTCCGCAACCTTCGCCCAGCCGCCAAAGACGTCCTCCACCGTAACCAGACGAATCTCCGGGAACTGGTCGGCGACCTCGCCTTTCACCTTCTCGTCATGTACGCGGTTGCCGTACTGGGCGAGAATGCGCTGGCCTTCCTCAGAATAGAGGAAGTTGAGGTAGTCAGTCGCGAGTTTGGCGGTACCATGCTTCTCGGCAACCTTCCCCACCACCGCGACGGGGAACTCGGCGAGCAGGCTGACCGACGGAACGACCGGGTCGAACTTGTCTTCGCCGAACTCCTTGGCGATGCCGCGGGTCTCTGCCTCGAAGGTGATGATGACGTCGCCGGTCTCGCGCTCGACGAAGGTGGTCGTCGCCGCGCGGCCACCGGTGTCGAACACCGGAACGTTGTCAAAGATCTTGCCGACGAACTCGCGAACCTTCTCCTGGTCGCCGTTGAACTTCTCCAGCGCATAGGCGGTCGCCGCGAGATAGGTGTAGCGCGCATTGCCAGAGGTCTTCGGATTCGGGAAGATCACCTGCACGTCGTCGCGAGCAAGATCGTCCCAATCCTTGATGTTCTTCGGGTTGCCTTCGCGAACGAGGAAGGACGGGAAGGAGAAGTACGGCGAGGCGTTGTTCGGGAACTCGCTCTGCCAGTTCTCCGACACGAAGCCGTTCTTCACGAGGAAGTCGATGTCGGTGACCTGGTTGAAGGTGACGACATCCGCCTCGAGGCCTTCAACGATGGCGCGCGCCTGCGCCGACGATCCGCCATGCGACTGGTCGACCGTGACGTCCTGACCGGTCTGGGCCTTGTAGGCCGGGACGAATGCCTTGTTCACCGCCGCAAAGAGTTCACGACCGATGTCGTAGGACGAGTTGAGGATCTTGTTGGCGGTCTGTGCATGAGCCGGCGCGGTGGCGAGCGCTGCAAGTGCGGCAGTAACGAGAAGTAGGCGTTTCATGGCTGCTCCCTGAGGCAAACGGCAATGTCCGTCATTGGGCAGAAGATATACGCGTACATGCCCCTGAGTGAGGCACGTTGATGCCATTTAGCTGACCTTGCTAGAAATGCATACCACTTTTCCGAATTCGGGAGAACATCATTCTCAAATATCCAGGAAATCTATCTCGGCGGGAAACAGCTTGCTATTTTATTGGAACCGTCACCCCGTCTCCGCCGTTTGTGGGTTCGGAGTCGGTGTGCCGGCAGGCCGCCTCGCGGCTCGGGAAGAAAATCATTCTCGCCACGGGCGCCAGAACGAATGGAAAAATCAATCGCGCGGCCAAGTTTAATGGTTTTGCGGCGCAGGAAATGCGGGACACGCCCATAGAGTAATCATGTTTCCGACAGGAGGATGACATGACCCTCAAACGCAGTTCCCTCGTTGTTGCAGCAGCAATTGCAGCAACCGTGCAGTTTGGCGGCCTCGGACTGGCCTTTGCACAGGACGCGCTGACCAACGTTTCTTACGATCCGACCCGCGAGCTCTATCGCAAGTACAACGACGCCTTCACCAAGCATTGGAAAGAAACGACTGGGCGGGACGTGACGGTCACTGCCACCCACGGCGGTTCGGGCTCGCAGGTCCGCACCGTGATCGACGGCCTGCCGGCCGACGTCGTCACCCTGGCGCTGGCCAGCGACATCCTGGCAGCCGAGGAAGCCGGCCTGATCGAACCGGGCTGGCAGAGCGAGTTCCCGAAGAACTCGTCGCCCTACTATTCCACCATCGTCTTCCTGGTCCGCTCGAGCAATCCGAAGAACATCAAGGACTGGGACGACCTGATCCGTGATGACGTCGAGGTCATCACGCCTAACCCCAAGACTTCGGGCGGCGCCCGCTGGAACTATCTTGCGGCGTGGGCCTACGAGCTCGACCGCTCCGGCGGTGACGAAAACGCCGCCAAGGACTTCGTCGCCAAGCTCTACGCCAACGTACCGGTTCTCGACAGCGGAGCGCGCGGCTCGACCAACACCTTCGTGAAGAATGGCACCGGCGACGTGCTTCTTGCCTGGGAAAACGAGGCTTTCCTGGCGCTGGAGGAACTTGAGCCGGGTAGCGTCGAAATCGTCGTGCCGAAATTCTCGATCCTGGCCGAACCGCCGGTAGCGATTGTCGACAAGAACGTCGACGAAAAGGGCACCCGCGAACTCGCCAAGGCCTACCTCGACTACCTCTACAGCCCGGAAGGCCAGAAGATTATCGCCTCGAGCTACTACCGTCCGCAGCATCCCGAACATGCGGATCCGGAGGATGTGGCTCGCTTCCCCGACCTCAAGCTGATCACCATCGATGAGTTCGGCGGCTGGAAGGAAGCGCAGTCCAAGCATTTCGGTGACGGCGGCATCTTCGACCAGATCTACTCGAGCAATTGAGCAGAAGCAGCGTGACGCGTGAGGAGCCCGCGACGGGCTCCTTGCGCGACGTTAAGGGGACATTTGCCGATGGCGACATTCCGATTTCGGGAGCCGAGCATCATCCCGGGTTTCCGGCTGACCTTCGGATTCACGATCTTCTACCTCATGGTCATCGTGATCATCCCGATTGCCGGGCTGTTCCTGAAGACGTTCGAACTGGACTGGCAGGCCTTCTATCCGATCATTTCCGGCCCGCGTTTTCTCGCGGCGCTGAAACTCAGCTTCGGCGCCTCGCTTCTGGCGGCAATGTTCAACGCCGTCATCGGCGTGCTGGTCGCCTGGGTGCTGGTCCGCTACGAATTCCCCGGCCGGCGCGCGCTTGACGCGATGGTCGACCTTCCGTTTGCGCTGCCGACGGCTGTGGCGGGCATTTCGCTCGCGTCGATCTACTCGCCGAATGGCTGGATCGGCAGCCTGTTTGCCCCGTTCGGCATCAAGATCGCCTACACGCCGCTCGGCATCTGGATCGCGCTGGTCTTTATCGGCCTGCCCTTCGTGGTGCGCTCGGTTCAGCCGGTGCTGCAGGACTTCAGCAAGGAGATCGAGGAGGCCTCGGCCACGTTGGGCGCCTCGCGGCCGCAGACGATTTCCCGCGTAATGCTGCCTGCGCTGCTTCCGGCGATCCTCACCGGCTTCTCGCTCGCCTTCGCCCGCGC
Organism: Aminobacter sp. J44; assembly: GCF_007829415.1. NCBI lineage: Bacteria > Pseudomonadati > Pseudomonadota > Alphaproteobacteria > Hyphomicrobiales > Phyllobacteriaceae > Aminobacter > Aminobacter sp. J44. The sequence goes on from NZ_VLJG01000078.1 coordinate 47,865, forward strand.
GGTGGGCGAGTACGGCTCGGTCATCTTCATCGCCGGCAACCTGCCGCGCCAGACCGAGATCCTGCCGCTGCTGATCGTCTTCCGGCTGGAAGAGTTCAACTACGCGGCCGCCGCGGCGATCGCTGCCGTCATGCTGGTCGCGTCCTTCATCATCCTGCTTGCGATCAATCTCATCCAGGTCTGGAGCCAGAGGAGGTTCGGCAATGGCTGATGCAGCCCTGCATCCTGCGCGCCCCGAAGCAGCGTCCGCCTTCCGCTCGCCGGTGACCGAGCCGCTCGGCTTCCGGGTGTTCGCGATCGGCGTCACTGTCCTTCTGATGGCACTGTTCCTGCTGCTGCCGCTCGCAGCCGTGTTCGTCGAGGCGTTTCGCTTCGGCCTCGACAAGTATCTCGAGGTGTTCAAGAACCCGGATGCGATCGGGGCCATCAAGCTCACGCTGCTGGTTGCGGCCATCGCCGTTCCCTGCAACCTGATCTTCGGCATCGCTGCCGCGTGGTCGATCGCAAAGTACCGCTTCCCCGGCCGCGCCTTCCTGATCTCGCTGATCGACCTGCCCTTCTCGGTCTCGCCGGTCGTGGCAGGCCTCGTCTACATCCTGCTGCTCGGCTCGAACTCCGCGATCGGCAGCTGGCTGCTGCAGGATTTCGGCATCCGCGTCATCTTCGCGGTTCCGGGCGTCGTGCTCGCGACGATCTTCGTCACCTTCCCCTTCATTGCCCGCGAGCTGATCCCGCTGATGGAAGATCAGGGCAATGGCGACGAGGAAGCCGCAATCTCGCTCGGCGCCTCCGGCTGGCAGGCCTTCTGGTACGTCACGCTGCCGAACGTGAAGTGGGCGCTGCTTTACGGCGTGCTCCTCTGCAACGCCCGCGCGATGGGTGAGTTCGGTGCGGTCGCCGTGCTCTCCGGCAAGCTGCGCGGCGAAACGGTGACGATGCCGCTGCAGGTCGAGCTTTTCTACAACGAGTACATGACCGTCGCCGCCTTCAGCCTCGCCTCCGTGCTGGCTGGCCTAGCGCTGGTGACCCTGGTCGTGAAGTCCTGGCTGGAGTGGCGTTACGCCGACCAACTCGCGACCGGCGCAAGAACCCACTGAGGAGAGACCAATGGAACTGAGCATCCGCAACGTCCAGAAAGAGTTCGGCGGCTTCAATGCGCTGCATGAGGTCTCTCTCGACATCCGCTCGGGCGAGCTGATCGCGCTGCTGGGTCCCTCCGGCTCCGGCAAGACGACGCTGCTGCGCCTAATTGCCGGTCTCGACTTCCCCTCCTCGGGACAGATCTTCTTCGGTGAGGAAGACGCCTCGCGGAAGTCTGTGAGCGAGCGCAATGTCGGTTTCGTCTTCCAGCACTACGCTCTGTTCCGGCATATGACAGTGGCGGACAACGTCGCCTTTGGCCTCAAAATCCGTCCGGCGGCCACCCGCCCGACGCGTGCCGAAATCAAACGCCGAGCGCTCGAACTGCTGGACCTCGTTCAGCTGTCTGGTCTCGCGCATCGCTATCCGAGCCAGCTGTCCGGCGGCCAGCGCCAGCGCGTAGCACTTGCCCGTGCACTTGCCATCGAGCCGCGCGTGCTCCTTCTCGATGAACCGTTCGGCGCACTCGACGCGCAAGTGCGCCGCGAACTGCGCCGCTGGCTGCGTGAGATCCATGACGCGACCGGCCACACGACGGTCTTCGTCACTCATGATCAGGAAGAGGCGCTGGAGCTTGCCGACCGCGTCGTCGTCATGAGCCAGGGCCGCATCGAGCAGGTCGGCACCGCCGATCAGGTCTACGACAACCCGGTCTCGCCCTTTGTCTACGGCTTCATCGGCGATTCCAGCACCTTGCCCGTCCGCGTCGAACAAGGTGACGTCTGGTTCGAGGACCGTTCGATCGGCCTGCGTGCCCCGCACGTCCCGGACGGGGAAGCCACCTTGTATTTCCGCCCGCATGACGTGGAGCTCCTCGACGGCTGCGGCGGCTGCATTGCCGGCACCGCCGGAGTCAGCCGCCGAGTGGCGGGCACCAAGCGGGTCGAACTTGCCATTGGCGGCGCCGGGCACCGCGTCGAGATCGAACTGCCGGTCGACCATCCGGCGGCGACCCGCAGTCGTATCGCCTTCCGACCGCGCCGCTGGAAGCTGTTTCCGGCGCGGGAACTCGCAGCGGCTCCCGCGACGCCGCTCCCTGAACCTGTCGCGGCCTGAGAAATTCCCCCTCCTCTGGCTGGCGGTCGCTCCGGCGGCCGCCCTTTTTCTTTTGTCTTTCGCAGATTTGTTCGGTCAGAATCCTGCTTATTTTGACAGCCCGGTGAAATGAGATTCATTGGCAGCCGTCCGATCCGGAAAGGTTGTTTCCCAACGCCGCCTAAACTGTACGTTTTGCTTGAAACGCGGCGATTTCCGCCCAGCTTCCCTCTGTAGACAGAGCGAAAATCTTCGCTTTAGCTGTTGATGATGCATCGGCAGGCGGAGGAGACCATCATGGCCGAAGCTGGAAGGTTGAGCCTTCATGTCCCGGAGCCGGAGGTACGTCCCGGCGACACGCCGGACTTCTCCCACGTCCCCATTCCCCGTGCTGGCAGCGTCGAACGTCCCCCGGTCGATGTCGATCCCAGAGAGATCCGTGATCTCGCCTACTCCATCATTCGCGTCCTCAACCGCGACGGCGAAGCGGTCGGCCCCTGGGCCGGCACGCTGAGCGACGAGGAACTGCTGGAAGGCCTGCGCCACATGATGACGCTGCGCACCTTCGATGCGCGCATGCTGATGGCGCAGCGCCAGGGCAAGACCTCCTTCTACATGCAGCACATGGGCGAGGAAGCCGTGAGCTGCGCCTTCCGCAAGGCGCTCGAGCCCGGCGACATGAACTTTCCGACCTATCGGCAGGCAGGCCTGCTTATCGCGGGCGGTTACCCGATGGTCGACATGATGAACCAGATCTACTCGAACGAGGCCGACCCGCTGAAGGGCCGCCAGCTGCCGATCATGTATTCGGCGCGCGACCATGGCTTCTTTTCGATCTCCGGCAATCTCGGCACCCAGTTCATCCAGGCGGTCGGCTGGGCGATGGCCTCGGCGATCAAGAACGATACGCGGATCGCAGCCGGCTGGATCGGCGACGGCTCGACGGCCGAGAGCGATTTTCACGCAGCCCTTGTGTTCGCCTCGACCTACCGCGCCCCGGTCGTGCTCAACATCGTCAACAACCAGTGGGCAATCTCGACCTTCCAGGGCATTGCGCGGGGAGGCTCTGGCACCTTTGCCGCGCGCGGCCTCGGCTTCGGTCTGCCGGCCCTGCGCGTGGACGGCAACGACTACCTTGCCGTCCACTCCGTGGCGAAGTGGGCGATCGAGCGCGCAAGGCGCAATCTGGGGCCGACGCTGATCGAATACGTCACCTACCGCGTCGGCGCGCATTCCACTTCTGACGATCCTTCCGCCTATCGGCCGAAGACGGAGTCCGACGCCTGGCCGCTCGGCGACCCGGTGATCCGGCTGAAGAACCATCTCATCGTCAGGGGCGTCTGGTCCGAGGAGCGCCACAAACAGGCGGAAGCCGAAATCCTCGACGAGGTCATCACGGCGCAAAAGCAGGCGGAGCAGCACGGCACCCTGCATTCTGGCGGCAAGCCATCGACCCGCGACATGTTCGAGGGCGTCTACGCGACCATGCCGCCACATCTGCGTCGCCAGCGGCAGCAGGCGGGGGTGTGAGGATGCATAGGTTCCTGCCCGACATCGCCCCCTCCGGTCCTTCGGACCACCTCCCGCGCTTCGCACGGGAGGATCACACTGCCGCGACGTGGTTCTTCTTACATTTGCGAGGAATGTGTCGCGAAGCGGCTGATGTGGCGCCGCGCCCCGCCTCGCCAATCTTCGCGGAGGCCCCGCCATGCCGCGCATGACGATGATCGAGGCGATACGTTCGGCGATGGACGTCGCCATGGGGCGCGATGAGAACGTCGTCGTCTTCGGCGAGGATGTCGGCTATTTCGGCGGCGTGTTTCGTTGCACCGCCGGCCTGCAGCAGAAATACGGCAAGAGCCGCTGCTTCGACACGCCCATCAACGAATCCGGCATCGTCGGAGCCGCGATCGGCATGGCGGCCTACGGCCTTCGCCCCTGCATCGAGGTGCAGTTCGCCGACTACGTCTACCCGGCCTACGACCAGATCGTCTCCGAGGCCGCGCGGCTGCGCTACCGCTCGAACGGCCAGTTCACCTGCCCTATCGTCATCCGCATGCCGACCGGCGGCGGCATATTTGGCGGCCAGACCCACAGCCAGAGCCCGGAAGCGCTGTTCACACACGTCGCCGGCCTCAAGGTGGTTGTCCCGTCCAATCCGTATGATGCGAAGGGGCTGCTGATCGCCGCGATCGAGGATCCCGACCCGGTGATCTTCCTCGAGCCCAAGCGGCTCTACAACGGCCCGTTCGACGGACACTACGAGCGCCCCGTGACCTCATGGGCGAAGCATCCGCTGTCCGAAACACCGGAAGGCCACTACACGGTGCCGCTCGGCAGGGCCGAGGTGCGCCGCGAGGGCTCGGCGGTCACGGTGCTCGCTTACGGCACGATGGTTTATGTCGCGCAGGCGGCAGCTGAGGACACCGGCGTCGATGCCGAGGTCATCGACCTGCGCACGCTGCTGCCGCTCGACCTCGACACTATCGTCGCTTCGGTGGGCAAGACCGGCCGCTGCGTCGTCGTGCATGAGGCAACGCTCACCTCCGGCTTCGGCGCGGAGCTTGCTGCCCTCGTGCAGGAACACTTCTTCTACAATCTCGAAGCGCCTGTCATGCGCGTCACGGGGTGGGACACGCCATACCCCCACGCGCAGGAATGGGACTACTTCCCCGGTCCGAAGCGCGTTGGTGAGGCGCTCGTGCAGGTGATGGAGGCGTGAGCATGGCCGAATTCATCATCAAGATGCCGGATGTCGGCGAAGGCGTTGCCGAGGCAGAACTCATCGAGTGGCACGTCAAAGTCGGCGACCTGGTGCGCGAGGACACCATCCTCGCCGCTGTGATGACCGACAAGGCGACCGTCGAGATCCCCTCGCCGGTCGAAGGAACCATCACCTGGCTCGGCGCCGAAATCGGCGACACCGTAGCTGTCGGCTCTCCGATCGTGAAGATAGAGGTGGCGGGAAGTGCTGGGGAGGTTGCCGGGGGTGATGGGCAGCCTGCTGGTGAGCCAAGCAACGCAGCCGGCGCTACTGGCGTCAGCTCGCCAGAGGCCGACGCGGATGAAGATACCCCCACCCCTAGCCCCTCGCCACAAGGGGGAGGGGAATTGGGGGAGCCTGGCATGAAAGGTACTGCCAGCTCTGCAGCCTCGTCCAAGGCTGACGCCTCAGCGCCGTCATCTTCCGTCGTAGCTCCCGCTCCACCGGACACCCCAACGCGCTCTGCCCCGTCGTTGGAAGCGGCTAACCGCGGGGATCCGGACGCTGGCGACGCTGTAGGAGATGATGCAGGACCGAATGCAACGACAGCGGTGAGACCTGGCTCTGCCGCTTCAGGCACGCCAACGTCCCCCTCCCCCGTGTGGGGAGGGGTTAGGGGTGGGGGTAGCATCGCATCCACGGGCACGGCTTCCGCAGACTTGGGATCCGTCAGCACCGCCCCCGCAGGCAGAGCTTCCTCCACAACCTCTCCGCTCATCCCCCGCCCCACGGGCGAGAAGCCGCTCGCCTCGCCGGCTGTCCGCCTGCGCGCGAAGGAAGCGGGGATAGACCTGCGCCAGGTTCACGGCACCGGCCCTGCCGGGCGCATCACCCATGAAGACCTCGACCAGTTCATCAGCCGCGGCGCGCAGCAGCCCTCGCCTGCAGGGCAGCAGCCAAACACGTCGGTCGAGGAGATCAAGGTTGTCGGCCTGCGCCGCCGCATCGCCGAAAAAATGTCGCGGGCGAAAGCGCGCATCCCGCACATCACCTATGTTGAGGAGGTCAACGTCGAGGCGCTGGAGGAACTGCGCGCCCGCCTTAATGCCGAGCGGCACCCGGACCGGCCAAAGCTGACAATCCTGCCGTTTTTGATGCGCGCGATGGTGAAGGCGATTGCCGAGCAGCCGCAGATCAACGCGATCTTCGATGACGATGCCGGCATCATCCACCGCCATGGCGGCGTGCATGTCGGCGTCGCCACGCAGACGCCGTCCGGGCTGATGGTGCCGGTGGTACGCCACGCCGAGGCGCGCGACCTGTGGGACTGCGCGCGCGAGGTCAACCGTCTGGCCGACGCCGCGCGCTCCGGCACCGCCACCCGCGAGGAGTTGACCGGCTCGACCATCACCATCACCTCGCTTGGCGCGATGGGCGGCATCGCAACCACCCCCGTCATCAACTATCCGGAAGTGGCGATCGTCGGCGTCAACAAGATCATGGTGCGACCGGTCTGGGATGGCCAGCAGTTCATCCCGGCGAAGATGATGAACCTGTCATCGTCATTCGACCACCGCGTCATCGACGGCTGGGACGCGGCGGTCTTCGTCCAGCGCCTCAAGGCGCTGCTGGAAACGCCGGCGCTGATTTTCGTGGAGTGAGCCTATGAAGGAAATCTCCTGCAAGCTCGCGGTAATCGGTGCAGGCCCCGGCGGCTATGTCTGCGCGATCCGCGCCGGCCAGCTCGGCATCGACACGGTGATCGTCGAGGCGGCGAAAGCCGGCGGCACCTGCCTCAATGTCGGCTGCATCCCATCGAAGGCAATCATCCACGCCGCCGACGAGTTTTACAGAGCAACGAAGTTTGCCGCGGGGCGCGATCCTCTTGGCATTTCGCATGGCTCCCCGACCATCGACTTTTCGCAGACAGTGGCCTGGAAGGACCGCATCGTCGGCCGTCTCAACTCCGGTGTCGTCAGCCTGCTCAAGAAAGCGGGCGTGAAGGCTGTGGTCGGCCATGCGCGCTTTCGCGACGGCAAGACGCTGGAGGTCGAGACCGAGACCGGGCAGCAGGTAATCCGCGCCGAGACGATCGTGATCGCCACCGGCTCCGCCCGGGTCGAGCTGCCGTTCATGCCGTTTGGCGGCAATGTGATCTCATCGACGGAAGCACTTGCGCTGAAGGAGGTGCCGAAAGTGCTGGCCGTCGTCGGCGGCGGCTATATCGGCCTGGAACTCGGCACCGCCTTCGCCAAGCTCGGATCGAAGGTGACAGTCGTCGAGGCGCTGCCGAAGATCCTGCCGCTCTACGATGCGGAGCTGACCCGACCTGTTCTCAAGCGGCTCGACGAACTTGGCGTTTCGGTGATGACCGGCGTCAAGGCGAAGGGCCTTGCCTCCGACGGCAAAGGCCTCGTCATCGAAACCGCGGAGGGCGACCAGAAGACGATCAGCGCCGAAAAGATCCTCGTCACGGTCGGCCGCAGGCCAAAGACTGACGGCTGGGGCCTCGAAGAAATCGACTTGGATATGGCCGGCCCCTTCATCCGCATCGACGAACAGTGCCGCACGTCGATGCGGGGCATCTATGCGATTGGCGACGNGAGCCGATGCTGGCGCATCGGGCGACGGCGCAGGGCGAGATGGTTGCCGAGATCATCGCCGGCAAGCGCCGCAGCTGGGACAAGCGGGCGATCCCCGCCGTTTGCTTCACCGATCCGGAAATCGTCAGCGTCGGCTTGTCGCCGGATGAGGCGCGGCAGGGGGGCATCGAGGTGAAGGTCGGCCAGTTCCCGTTTGCGGCCAACGGCAGGGCGATGACGCTGCAGGGCGAGGCTGGCTTCGTCCGGGTCGTCGCGCGGGCCGACAACAACCTCGTCGTCGGCATCCAGGGCGTCGGCTCAGGCATTTCCGAGCTGTCGGCGACCTTCTCGCTCGCACTAGAGATGGCGGCGCGGCTGGAGGACATTGCCGGCACCATCCACGCCCATCCGACGCAGAGCGAAGGTTTCCAGGAAGCCGCCCTGAAAGCCCTCGGTCACGCCATTCACATCTGATCGACGTCGATGCGGCGCAGGCGCTTGCCCATTTCAGCGATCTGCTCGGCGTCGACATTGGCAAATGCAACGCGCAGGTGCTGCTCGAGCCCCTCGCCGAAATACGAGCCGGGGATCGTGACAATGCCGAAATCTTTGGCCAGACGCTCGGCAGCCTGCGACGAGGTCAGTCCCTCGAAGGGATGGCGGACGAAGGCGAAATAGGCGCCGATCGCCTGCAGCTGCCAGCCGTTCTGACGGGCAAACGCAGCGCGCATCGCGGCAGCGCGGCGGCCGATCTCCAACCGGTTTTCCTCGCGCCAGTCGACCAGCGCCGGGATGCCCCTGGCCACGGCAAACTGTGGCGTGCGGGGGGCGCAGATCTGCAGATTGTCCATCACCTTCGCCACCTGCTCGATGACGGCTTCGCTCGCAGTGATCGCGCCGAGGCGATGGCCAGGAATGCAGAAAGACTTCGAGAAGCTGTAGAGCTGGATGAGGTAGTCGCGCCAATCCTTGACGTCGAACAGCGCGTGCGGGCGCCCTGCCCCGGGCTCGATGAAGTCGCGATATGTCTCGTCGAGCACCAGCCAGATCCCCTTGCGGCGGCAGAGCTCGAAGATCTCGCTGATGACTTCGGCCGGATAGACAGCGCCGGTGGGGTTGTTCGGCGTCACCAGCGCCAGCACCTTTACGCCATCCAGCGCCGCCTCGACATCCTCGACGCGCGGCACAAAACCGTTCTCGGCGTGGCAAGGGAAGTAACGCGGCTCGATGCCCATCATCTGCAGCGTTGTCTCGTGGTTGAAGTAGCACGGATTGGTCATCAGCACTGCATCGCCCGCCTTGGCGATCGCGGTGATCGTCGCGACGAAGGCCTGGTTGCAGCCGGCGGTGAGGTGAATGTTCGCCGCCGTCAGCATCGTCCCGTAGAGCGATCCGACATGCTCCGCGTAGACTTTGCGCAGTTCAAGATCGCCCTCGATCGTGCCATAGCCGGCATAAGCAGGCGAACCGGCAGCATCAGAGAGCCACTTCAGAAGGTCGGCATGCGGGGCGTAGCCCGGCACGGCCTGCGACATGTCGATGAGGTTGCCGTGCGCGCCGTCATAGCTGCGCGCCCAGGCCTGGACAGACGGGATCGGCGGTGGCGCCAGCTTCTCGACCAGCGGGTTGAAGGACGGCTTCACGTAATCTGCTGACGTCATGCTCTTGTCTTTGCGTTCGAAGTGACTTTTCGCTTGCTGCGTGCGCCATCAGCGCTACGCAGCTTTGTCCTGAGCGCCAGGCCTTGCGGCTCGGCGCGGGCATCTTCTTCCTCCAGCTGCGCAAACAGCCAGTCTATGAATACGCTGACCACCGGCACGGAGCGCAGGTCACTCCGGCACGCAACGTAAAAGGCGTCGGCGGCGGGCACCGCCAGGTTGAACGGCGCGACCAGTTGGCCTTTGGCGAGCAGGCCCGCCGCCGTCATCGTGTCGCCCAGCGCGATGCCATGCCCGTGCAGGGCAGCCTCGGTCGCCAGCCGCGCATCGCTGAGATGATGCTGCGGCCCGCGCGCAAGGTCGAGCGCATCGGCCGCCGCCAGCCACTGGTGCCACTCGCGCCCGTCGTCGGCGTGCAGCAGCACGTGGTTGCTGAGGTCGCGGATCGTGCGCACCGGCTTGGCGTTCATCAGTGTCGGGCTAAGAACTGGAAAAAGGTCGAGATGCGACCAGCGCTTGACCCAGCAGTCGGTCCAGCTTCCATCGCCATAAAGGATCGAGACGTCGACATCCGGCGAGCGCAGCGCTTCCGCGTCATTGCTCCCCTCCAGCTTCAGCCTGATTTCGGGAAAGCGTGAGGTAAAACTGGCAAGGCGTGGGATCACCCACAGCGACAGCAGCGCCGGAACGCAGGTGACCGACAGCGAGCCCGCCGTCACCGGCCGTTCCATCCGCGCCGTCGCGGCCGCGATGGCATCAAAGGCCGAGGAAACCGCGGGCAAAAGCTCCGCGCCCTGCGGGCTCAGCCGGAACCGCGCGCCGTCCCTTTCGAACAGCCGGACATTGAGCGCGGCCTCCAGCGCCTTGATCTGGTGGCTGATCGCACCGTGCGTGACGTTGAGCTCGCCCGCTGCCCGCGTCAGCGAGCCCAGTCGCGCGGTCGCCTCGAAGGCCCGCAGCGGATTCAGAGGCGGCAAACGCTTGACCAAACATATCCCCGGTTGTGAATTTTTCTCACACGATAGCGTACAACAATATCAATTGAATTTCCAAGATTTATGACGCACGATCGATCCCTCAAAAATGCCGGCACAGGGAACGCCGCATCGCGGAAAGAGCTGGCACCGAGAATGGGGTCTGATCATGAGCTGGAACGACGAACAACTCGCCAAACTTCGCGAGCGGTATGGCGAAGGCGGCGGTGGCGACATCTATGACCCGCGCTTCCGGCGTGTTGCCGACCGCATCTTCTCGGGCAATACGCGTGTTGCACCATTTGCCGGCATCCCGACTTTCCTTGATGCGCCGTTCCGCCAGGTTGACCCGAAGAACCCGGATTTCAGCGACCTCGACGTCGCGATCGTCGGCATGCCGATGGACCTCGGCGTGACCAACCGCCCGGGCTCTCGATTCGGCCCCCGCGCCGTTCGCGCCATCGAGCGCGTCGGCCCGTACAACCACGTGCTTGACTGCGCGCCGGTGCAGCAGCTGCGTGTTGCGGACGTGGGCGACGTCCCGTTCCGCAGCCGCTACATGCTCGAGCAGAGCCATCAGGACATTGAGAACTGGATCGGCAAGATCGTCGCGGCCGGCGTCGTGCCGCTCTCGGTCGGCGGCGACCACTCGATCAGCCATCCGATCCTCAAGGCGGTCGGCAAGGACCGCCCGGTGGGCATGATCCACATCGATGCGCACTGCGACACCTCGGGCGCGTTCGACGGCACCAAGTTCCACCACGGCGGCCCGTTCCGCAACGCGGTGCTGGACGGCGTGCTCGACCCGACCCGCACGATCCAGATCGGCATTCGCGGCTCGTCCGAATATCTGTGGGAGTTCTCCTACGACTCCGGCATGACGGTGATCCACGCAGAGGAAATGCCTGCCATGGGCATTCCGGCGATCATCAAGAAGGCGCTGGAAGTGGTCGGCGACGGCCCGACCTACCTGTCCTTCGACATCGACAGCCTCGATCCGGCTTACGCGCCCGGCACCGGCACGCCGGAGATCGGCGGTCCGTCCAGCCGCGAGATCCTCGAGCTGATCCGCGGTCTCAAGGGCGTGAACCTTGTTGGCGGCGACGTCGTTGAAGTGGCGCCGCAATACGACTCCACGACCAACACCGCGCACGCCGGCGCGCAGATGCTGTTCGAAATCCTGAGCCTGATGGTTTTCAGCCCATTCGTGACTGGCGAGTCCCGCTGAACACACTTTATGCTAGCCGGCAAACGGCTAAACATAACACAAAGGGCGCAACCCAAGACCGCCCATACAGAGGAGAACACGATGACCAAGATTTTTGAAACCAGGATCAGTCGCCGCGCCGCACTCGGCGCGGGCCTGGCCACGGCCGGCATCCTTGCCATGCCGTCGATCCTTCGCGCGCAGGACCGCTCGATCAAGGTCGGCGTCTACGGTGGCTACTTCAAGGATTCCTTCGACAAGCACATCTTCCCGGAATTCACCAAGGCAACCGGCATCGCCGTCGAGTCAATTGCCGAGCCGACGGGCGAGGCATGGCTTGTTCAGCTCGAGCAGGCTGCCCGCGCTGGCCAGGCTCCGGCTGACCTGTCGATGATGTCCCAGGTTGCAATGCTGAAGGGCCAGGCGACCGAACTGTGGACGCCGCTTGACACCGCCAAGCTGAAGAACGCCGGAAATCTCCTCGACCAGTTTGTCAACAAGTACCCGGATGGCCGCGTTGCCGGCATCGGTGCTGTGGCCTGGTACATCACGCTCGTCACCAACACCGACGTCTACAAGGATGCGCCGGAAAGCTGGGCTGCGCTGTGGGATGAGGCCAACAAGGACAAGCTCGGCCTGCTCGCGCTCGTCTCCAACTCGTTCCTGCTGGAAGTTACCGCCAAGACCTTCTTCGGCGGCACCAACGCCCTCGACACCGAGGAAGGCCAGCTTAAGGTCTTCGAGAAACTCGCCGAGGTTCGCCCGAACGTCCGCCTCTGGTACCGTGACGAGGCTCAGTTCGAGCAGGCGCTGAAGTCGGGCGAAATCCCGATGGGCCAGTACTACCATGACGTGACCGGCCTCGCGGCTGCCGATGGTCACCCGGTCCGCTCGACCTTCCCGAAGGAAGGCGGCATCCTCGACTCCGGCTGCTGGGCGCTGTCGCGCGCTTCGCAGAAGGGCGAAGAGGCACACATCTTCATCGACTACATGTGCCAGCCTGAGATTCAGGCTCAGCTGTCGCGCAAGGTCGGCACGGCCCCAACCGTCCGCCGCGACCTGCTCGACCTCACCGACGAAGAGTTCGCAGCCGTGTCGTCCGAGATCGATCCGATCATCCCCCGCTACGACCTCTACACCTCCAAGTCCGACTGGCTGAACCAGAAGTGGACGGAGATGATCGCGGGCTGATCATCATCCCGCCTTGCGATTTCCTCGTGCTGATGGCACGAGGAAATCCGGATCACGCTGCAGGGCGGCACCCAGACCGCCCGCGGCCCTTAAGAGGGTGACTGCATGTCGGGGCTCCAGCTACAGGATCTCACAAAGCGCTTCGGCTCCGTGAACGCGGTCGATGGCGTGAATCTTTCCGTTCCGCATGGCACCTTCGTGTGTCTGCTGGGACCGTCCGGTTGCGGCAAGACGACCTTGCTGCGCATGATTGCCGGGCTTGAAGACCCCACCGCCGGCGCGATCGTCCTTGACGGCAAGGACATGACGGGCGTTCCGACGCACCAGCGCGACTTCGGCATGGTGTTCCAGTCGCTCGCCCTCTTTCCTCATCTCAACGTGGGCGAGAACATCGCCTACCCGCTGCGCATCCGCGGCGTTGACAAGGCAGAGCAGAAGAAGCGCGTTGACGAGCTGCTGAACCTCGTCCGCCTCCCGGGCCTCGCCGACCGTCCCGTTGCCAAGCTTTCCGGCGGCCAGCGCCAGCGCGTCGCCATCGCGCGTGCGCTTGCACTGCGCCCGAAACTTTTCCTTCTCGACGAACCGCTGTCGGCACTCGACGCCAAGCTGCGCGAGGCGATGCAGGTCGAACTGCGCCAGCTGCAGCAGTCGCTCGGCATCACCACCATCGTCGTCACCCACGACCAGCGCGAAGCCATGACCATGGCCGACCTCGTCGTCGTCATGGGTGAAGGCCGCATTCGCCAGGCCGCCTCGCCGATCCAGGTCTACCGCAAGCCGTCCGACGCCTTCGTCGCCGACTTCATCGGCATGACCAACCTTTTGCCTCTCAAGGGCAATGGCGACCTTCTCGGCACCAATTTCCCGAGCCTCGGCATGGCCGTGGGATCGGCCGGCGGCCATCTGTCGATCCGTCCGGAAGACGTGCGCCTGGTCGCGCCCGAACAGGGCACGCTGACCGGCACCGTCACCTTCGTCCGCGACCTCGGCGGCACCATCGAAACCTTCGTCGACGTCCAGGGCGTCTCGATCGTCTCGGTGACGACCCCGCGCGAGCGTACGCCCTTTGTCGCCGGCGACGCCGTCGGCGTCCGGCTGCCGGTCGAAAGCTGCGTGGTGCTCAAGGGATGAGACGCGAACCGCCCCGCAGCCTGGCCGACTACGCGCCGCTCGCCTTCCCGGCGATCATGCTGCTGGTCTTCTTCGTCATTCCCTTCTCGACGATGATCGCGGTGTCGTTCTTCCGCCGCGACCCGGCCGGCTTCTATTCGCGTGATTTCATCTTCGACAATTACGAGCGCTTCCTCTCCGCCTTCTTCGGCGGCGTGCTCGGCTTCTCGATCATGCTCGCCGTGATCGTGGCGGTGGTCTGCGTCATCATCGCATTCCCCTTCACCTGGCTGCTGGCGCAGGCGTCGCGCCGCGTCCAGATCGTTTGGCTGGTGGTGATCCTGTCGATTCTGTCGCTGTCCGAAGTCATCATCGGCTTTGCCTGGACCACCCTCTTCTCGCGCACCGCCGGCATCACCAACATCTTCGTCTGGATGGGCCTGATGAGCGAGGCGCAGGCACTGTCGCCGAACTTTGGCGCGGTGCTGACGGGCATGGTCTACCAGGCACTGCCCTACACTGTGCTCGTTCTCTATCCGGCCATCGTGCGGCTTGATCCGACGCTGATGGAGGCTGCCCGCACGCTCGGCTCCTCGCCGCTGCGCGCCTTCTTCAACGTGGTCGTTCCCGCCATGCGCAGCACTATCGTCGCAACGCTGATCATGGTGTTCGTCTTTGCGCTCGGTTCCTACCTGCTGCCACAGATGCTCGGCCGCCCTCAGCACTGGACGCTGTCGGTGCTGATCACGGATCAGGCGATCTACCAGTCGAACATGCCTTTCGCGGCTGCGATGGCCGTGTTCCTGGTGCTGATGTCGCTTGCTTTCGTCGGGCTCACCCTACTCGTCGGCGCGCGCAAGGGAGGCGAAGCATGAGCCAAGTCGGGCTTCGTCGCATCATCTTCACGCTGGTCGCGCTGTTCCTTGCCGGGCCGCTGGTCGTCGTCGCCGGCGTTTCGGTCAACGAGAAGCAGTCGCTGACCTTCCCGCCGCAGGGCTTTTCGCTGAACTGGTACTACCAGATCTTTGCCGACGACGGCTGGCGTGCGGCCCTGATCAATTCGGTTACGCTCGCTGCCGCCTCGGCGGCCATCGCGGTGCTGATGGCGCTGCCGCTCTCGTGGTTCCTCTGGCGGCGCATCGCGCCGTGGGCGAACATCTTCCGCCTGCTCGGCGTCGCGCCATTCATCCTGCCGCCGGTCATCACCGCGCTCGGCTTCCTGACCTTCTGGGCGACGGTTGGCGCTTATGGGCAGGCGTGGACCGCGGCGATCAGCCACGCGATCTTCTTCATCACGCTGCCGCTGGTCACGCTCTCGCTCGGCTTTGCCTCGATCGACCGTTCGCTGGTCGAAGCCGCCGCAACCATGGGCGGCAATGACCGCACCATCCTGCGCACCGTGGTGTTGCCGCTGATCCTGCCCTACCTGATTTCGGGCTTCGCCTTTGCCTTCGTGCTGTCGCTCAACGAGTACATCATCGCCTACATGACCGTGGGCTTCACGATGGAAACGCTGCCGATCAAGATCTTCAACGCCCTGCGCTACGGCTACACACCGATCATGGCCTCGGTTTCGGTGTTCTTCGTCTTGCTGGCAGCCATCATCTTCGGCCTGATTGCCCGCTTTGGCGACCTGCCGAAGCTGCTCGGCGCCCTGTCGGGAGGCGGCAAGTGAGGCTGGCGGTTCTGCAGATGCGGGCGCTGCCCGGCAATGTGGAAGCCAACCTGAAGATGATCGAGGACGGCCTGCGGGCTGCCGCCGCGCAGAACGCGGATCTGCTGATCGCGCCAGAGCTGGCTGTCACCGGCTATGGCGCGGGCGATGCGATTACCCGGCTGGCGGAACCCGCTTCTGGCCCGTCGCTTCATCGCCTAAACGCACTTGTTGCTGAAACCGGCACCGCGCTCGTCACCGGCTTTGCCGAGGCGGCCGATGGCGCAGTCTGGAACAGCGCAGCCTTCCTTGATGGGAAGGGTGCGCCGGTCATCTATCGCAAGTCGCACCTCTACGGCGACTACGAGAAAAACCTCTGCAAGGCGGCAGCCCCTTCGGCCGTCACGTTCGAACATGCCGGCATGAAGATCGGCATGCTGATCTGCTTCGACGTGGAGTTTCCCGAAAACGTCCGGCGGCTCGCGCTCGCCGGCTGCAACCTTGTCGTAGTACCGACCGCGCTGCCGGAGAGCCCCTACTCGCCCTTCATCGCCCGGTCGATGCTGCCGGTGCGTGCTTTCGAGAACCAGATCTTCGTGGCCTACGCCAACCACGCCGGCGCGGACGACGCATTCCGCTATGCCGGCTTGTCGGTGATCGCCGCGCCGGATGGGGCAATGCTCGCCCATCAGGATGACAGCGAGGCGGCGCTGCTCGTTGCCGACCTTGACCCCGACGGCTACGCCGAGGCCAGGAAGCAGAACTCCTACCTGGCCGATCTGCGCCTATAGCTTCGTCCAGGCGCCGTTGTCCTTCGACGAGCGCACACAGGCCTCAACGAAAGCGACACCCTCGACGCCATCCTCGACGGTCGGGAACACGACGTCCTCGGGGATCGGCGTGCCATCTCGCACCGCGCGGATGGCTCTTGCTGCCTCAGCATAGATGTTGGCGAAACCTTCGAGATAGCCTTCCGGATGGCCGCTTGGAACGCGGGTCAACCGCGCCGCCGATGCTCCGGCACCCGTTCCGCCGCGCGTGATCAGGCGCTTCTCGCCGCCGAAGGGCGTAAACCACAGGTGGTTTGGCTGCTCCTGTTCCCATTCGAGCCCGCCCTTCGAGCCGTAGATCCGCAGCTTGAGGCCATTCTCGTTGCCAGGCGCGACCTGGCTCGCCCACAACATGCCCTTGGCCCCGCCTCTGAAGCGCAGCATCACATGCGCGTTGTCATCGAGCTGGCGACCATCGACGAACGCCGTGAGATCGGCGGCGAGGCTGTCCAACTCGAGCCCGGTGACGAAGCGGGCGAGGTTGTAGGCGTGGGTGCCGATGTCGCCCAGCGCACCGCCCGCGCCAGATCGCGCCGGATCAGTGCGCCAGTCCGCCTGCTTGTTGCTGACGGGCTCGGTCAGCCAATCCTGCGGGTATTCCGCCTGCACCACCCTGATAGTCCCGAGCAGCCCTTCGGCGACCATCTGCCGGGCGTGGCGGACCATCGGATAGCCGGTGTAGTTGTGAGTGAGCACCAGCAGCTTGCCGCTGGACTTCACGAGGTCGGCGAGCTGCTTTGCATCAGCAAGGTTCGACGTCAGCGGCTTGTCGCAGATGACGTGTATGCCGGCTTCAAGGAAAGCCTTCGCCGCCGGGAAGTGGACATGATTGGGCGTGACGATCGAGACCGCCTCGATCCCGTCGGGCCGGGCGGCTTCCGCCTTCGCCATTTCCTCGAACGAGTCGTAGCAGCGTTCGGGATCAAGCCCGAGTTCCGCCCCCGAAACCTTTGCGCGTTCGGGGTCCGACGATAGCGCGCCGGCTGCGAGTTCGAATTCTCCGTCCAGCCTTGCGGCTATCCGATGCACCGCACCGATGAATGCGCCCTGCCCGCCGCCGACCATGCCGTAGCGGATCGGCCGGTTTGACTTCTGCTCACGTCCCTCGATTGCCACGCTGCACCTCCCTACTGCGAAGCTTCTCCACATTGTCCTAAACCGATTCAATCGCGAGATAAACCCGCCCGCCCCGCGCTTCATAATGAGACAGCGCATAGTGGCATGCCCCTTGCACACCCCGAAGCAGGCAAAGGTCCCAGCACAAGTCGAGGGCCAACAATGGGGGTATGTGCCATGCATAACCGTCAGAACATTCTCTCGGTCAATCTGGAAGACTACTTCCAGGTCGCGCCCATGCGACAGGTCATTCCGCACCGATACTGGCCGCGCTTCGAGCTGCGTATTGAGAAGTCGACGGGCGAGGTACTGGACCTGCTCGATCGCTATGGAGCCAGGGCAACCTTCTTTTCCGTCGGCTGGCTGGCCGAGCGCTGCCCGGACCTGATTGCCGAAATCTCGCGGCGCGGCCACGAGGTTGCAAGCAAGGGCTACTTCCACCGCAATTTCAGCCAGATGTGCCTCGATGAGCTGCGCGACGACTTCCTGCGCTCGCGCGATGCCATCGAGAAAGCGACCGGTGAGACCGTCCTTGGCTACCGCATGGCGGAAGGCTCGCTTCCCGCTGACGACATTGCGCCCTATCGCGTGCTCGCAGAGGCAGGCGTGCGCTATGACTCCAGCCTGCGCCCGTTCGGCCCGCGCTTCATCGGCAAGCCGCAACAGCGCCGCATCCACGAAATTTCTGGCGATGGCTGGTCCATCACCGAAGTGCCGCTCTCGTCCGACACCTTCCTCGGTGTGCCAATTCCGGTCACCGGTGGCAACTACATGCGCCAGCTGCCGCGCGGGCTGCATGAGGGCCGCGTCGCCGCATGGCACCAGCACCATGACGAGCCGTGGCACTTCTACTTCCATTCCTGGGAACTCGACCCCGACCAGCCGCGCGTGTCGGCCACGACCCGGCTTGGCCGGCTACGCCAGTACCGCAATCTGGACGAAATGCGCGAGCGCATCGAAGGCTGGCTGGAGCGCTACTCGTTCCGCAGCATCGCCGAGCATCTCCAGCTTGCGATTGAGCCCGCTCCGGTCCGCGCCGCGCGCGAGGCAACGCCGATCGTCGTCAAGACCAATGCGCCGACGCGCGAAGTACAGAAGGTGACGATCGTCACCCCCTGCTACAATGAGGAAGAAACGCTTCCCTACCTCGCCAGCACACTCGCTTCGGTCGAGCGCGAGAATGAAGGCCTCTACGAGTTCTCCTACGTCTTTGTCGACGACGGCAGTAAGGACGGCACCTGGAACAAGCTGCACGAGCTCTTCGGCGGGAAAGAGAACGTCCAGCTCATCCGCCACCAGGTCAATCGCGGCATCGCCGCCGCGACCATGACCGGAATCCGCGCCGCAAGGGACGAGATCGTCTGCGGCATCGACTGCGACTGCTCGTTCGACCCGCACCTGCTGGCGAAGATGATCCCGCTACTGACGCCCGGGGTCGACATGGTGCAGGCGTCCCCCTACCACCGCGACGGCGGCGTTTTGAACGTGCCCGCCTGGCGGCTCGCGCTGTCGAAGGGCGTGTGCCTGATCTACCGCCACATCCTCAACCACGCCTTCTCGAGCTATACGGCGTGCTTCCGTGTCTACCGCCGTTCGAAGGTGCTCGGCATGAAGCTGGATGACGAAGGCTTCATGGGCATCATGGAAATCTTCGTCCGCCTCGACCAGTCGAATGCGCGGATCGTTGAATTCCCGGCAGTGCTCGAAAGCCGCCTGATCGGCCACTCGAAAATGAAGGTGGTGCGGGTCATCCGCAATCACCTCGGCCTCATCCGCCGGCTCGTCCTGCGGCGCCGCGGTGATCGCACCTTCGCCATTCCCGCAACTCCGGCAACAGGGAACTCTCGCTATGGCTCGTGAACGCTGGTGCATCGTAGGCGGTGGCATGCTGGGTCTTGCCCTCGCCCACAAGCTCGAACAGCCGAGACGGGAGATCACCGTCCTAGAAGCGTCCGACCGCTTCGGCGGCCTTGCTGATGCCTGGACGGTTGGTCCGGTCACCTGGGATCGCCACTACCACGTCACGCTCATGTCCGACCTGCACATGCGGGGTCTCCTCAAGGACATCGGCCTCGACGGCGAACTCAACTGGCGCACGACCCGCACTGATTTCTACGAAAACGGCCGCTTCCACCCGCTCAACAATGCGATCGACTTCCTGCGTTTCCCGCCGCTCGGGCTGATCGACAAGGCGCGCCTCGCCTTCACGATCCTCTACGCGTCGCGGCTGAAGAATGGCGTCGCGCTCGAAAGCATCCCGGTCGCCGAGTGGCTGACGAAACTGTCGGGGAAGCGCACCTACGAGCGCATCTGGAAGCCGCTGCTGCGTGCCAAGCTCGGCGACAACTACAAGATCGTCTCAGCCTCGTTCATCTGGTCCGTCATCAACCGCTTCTACAGCGCCCGCCGCGCCGGCATCGAAAAGGAGATGTTCGGCTACGTGACCGGCGGCTACGAGCGGATCGTCAACACGTTTGTCGCCGACCTTGAGACGCGCGGGGTCATCTGCCGCGAGAACCAGCCTGTGCTGGATATCGCGCAAGGCCCGGACGGCATCAGCGTCCGCACACCGGCCGGCACCGAGACGTTCGACCGCGTCATCGTTACCGCCCCGGGCGACATCGCCGCGCGCATGTGCTCCGCGCTGGCACAGTCGGAGCGCGAGCGGCTTGCAGCCCTGCGCTATCAGGGCGTCGTCTGCGCCTCCGTGGTGCTGAAGAAGCCGTTGCGGGGCCGCTACCTCACCTATGTCGCCGACGAGACGATCCCCTTCACCGGTGTCATCGAAATGACGGCGGTCGTCGATCGCGAGACCTTCAACGGGCTTAGCCTCGTCTACCTGCCGCACTATCTGCCGGCGGATCACCCGCTGTTCGATGAGAAGGAGGAGGTGCTGCGCGAGCGCTGCATCTCCAACCTCCGGCGCATGTACCCCCACATCGCCGACGATGACGTCGTCGCCTTCCGTGTCTCCCGCGCGCGCAACGTGATGGCGGTGCAGGCGCTGAACTACTCGAAGGCTGTGCCGCCGATGCACACCAGCGTCGAGGGCCTGCACATCGTCAACTCGGCGCAGATCATCAACGGCAACCTCAATGTCGACGAGACCATCGCGCTTGCCGAGCGTGCAGCGCGCGACCTTGACGCACTGACGGCGCCAAGCACCACGGTATGCGGAGCCGCATGCGGCGACGAGGCGATGCCAATAGCGGCGGAATAAGAAATGGCCTGGATTTTTCTGACGATAGCAGTGCTCTCCAACATCACTTCCAACATGATGTTCAAGCTAGCCATGGCGGCGTTTCCGCAGGAGCGCACCTTCGAGACGCTGCTGCGCTTCGCCTTCAATCCTTACCTGTGGGCCGGCGGGCTCGCATGCGTGCTGCTCCTCGGCTGCTACCTGCTGGCATTGCGCGACCTCAGCCTGATGATGTCCTACGTCTTCGTCATCTCGCTCTCGATGGTCGGCATCACGGTCGCCTCGGTCGTCTTCTTCGGCGACGCCCTGTCCCTGAAGGCGTCGGTCGGAGCCGCGCTCGTCATTGCGGGCGTATCGCTGATTGCGTCTGCAAACCACGCGCCGGAAGTCGACACCGCGGACACCGCCAATCCTGTCGGAATGGCCGCACGATGAGCGCAGGCGATACCCTCGACTATGCGCGGGCGCTGCCGCGCACCGAGCCGCTGGCAAAGCGCGTCTTCGACATTATCGGCGCGCTGCTGGCGATCCTCGTCTTCTCGCCGCTATTCATCATCATCGCCATTGCGATCCGCCTTGAAAGCAAGGGACCAGTGCTGTTCCGCCAGGAACGTTATGGCCAGGGCCGCACCCGCTTTCGCATCTACAAGTTCCGCACCATGCGGCACGAGCGCGACGCCGAGTTCCGCCAGGCGGTGCGCGGCGACGACCGCATTACTCGCGTTGGCCGCGTCCTGCGCCGGGTCAATCTGGACGAGCTGCCGCAGCTCTTCAACGTGCTGCTGGGGGATATGTCGCTCGTTGGACCTCGGCCCCACCCGATTGCGCTCGACGAACAATTCGGTTCGCGGATCGACCGCTATTGGGACCGTTATGACGTGCGGCCCGGCATCACGGGCTGGGCACAGGTTAACGGGTTTCGCGGCGAGACCGACACAATCAAGAAGATGCAGCTGCGCGTTCTGCACGACCTGGAATATCTGCGCCGCCGTTCCTTCTGGTTCGACATCCGCATCCTCTTGATGACGCTCGTCTCCGCCCGCGCCTATCGCAACGCGTTCTGAGGTAGCCATGCGCCCCGCCAGCCTGTCTCTCGATCTCGACAATCTCTGGAGCTACATGAAGACGGCCGGGATCTCGGGCTGGCAGGATTTCCCATCCTATCTCGATCTCGTCACGCCCCGGATCCTCGAGCGCCTCGACCGCCACGGGCTGAAGATCACCTTCTTCATCGTCGGGCAGGATGCGGCGTTGAAGGAAAATGCGGCGGCGCTGCGCATGATCGCCGACTCAGGGCACGAGATCGCCAACCACTCGTTTCACCATGAGCCCTGGCTCTCGCGCCGCTCGCGCGAGGCAATGAACGCCGAGCTCGAAGCTGCGGAACAGGCCATCGGCGAGGCCACCGGCCAGCGCACCATCGGCTTCCGCGGTCCGAGCTTCTGCCTGTCGACACCACTGCTGGAGACGCTGTTCGAGCGCGCCTACCAGTACGACGCCTCCACGCTGCCAACCTTCCTCGGGCCGCTCGCCCGCGCCTATTATTTCACCCGCGCGGACCTTTCGGCCGAAGAGCGCCGGAAGCGCTCGCTGCTGTTCGGTTCGCTGGCAGACGGCCTGCGCCCCATCCGCCCCTATGAGTGGAAGCTGCCGAAGGGCAGCATGGTCGAGATCCCGGTCACGACCATTCCGGTCGCCCGCGCCCCGTTCCATCTGACCTATCTGTCATTTCTGGCAACCCATTCAGGCGCCGCTGCCACTGCGTACTGGAAGGCCGCGCTCGCCGCCTGCCGCGTCTTCGGCGTCGAGCCATCCGTGCTCCTGCACCCGCTCGACTTCCTTGGCTGCGACGACCTCGACATCCTGGCGCGCTTCCCCGGCATGCAGCTGCCGTCGCAGCGCAAGCTTGCCATCGTCGACATGGTACTGTCGGACCTTTCCCGCAGCCACCGCGTGCTCACCATGCGCGCTTACGCCGACGAAGTCCGCCAGCGCGGGCTGAAGCTACGCCAGCCCTCGTTCGAGCCTGACACGGCGGCGCTGGCTGCATCCTGAGCGGACGTCCCAATCTGGGACGACCTGCCGGTGAGCTGCACCTACTGCTTCACGTAAAGGATCCAGCAAGGATCGATGCGCACTGCGCGGCGCTCCGCCAGGACGGGTTCGGCAATGGCACGAATGTCTGCCCTCTGGTCTAGCAACGGGCACAGCGGTTCTACGATCGCGTCGACTTCAGCTAGCCCCGCACGATAGGATTCATGCCGGCCGGCCGGATATCCTCGCGTGGGGTCGAGCCCCATTGGCATTCCTTTGGCGCCCTTGCGCCCCAGTAGCAACGGCATCGGATCAACATAGTCGAGTCCGGCAATGCTCTCGTAGCGAACCCCCGCCTCCTGCTCGTGGCGCTGGATAGCCTTCATCCCCTCAACGAGATCAATCAGGTACAGCAGCTGTGTATCGGGCATGGTGTAGTAGAGGAAGGAGGGATCCTCGCCCTCCTGTACGAGCGTCCGGTATGTTTCCGAGTGCTCGGTGTAATGCTCCCGCATCAACCGTGCCCGGCGAATGTACTCCTCACGTGAAGACACGCTGTTGAGGACGCCAAGCTCGGGAAGGTTCAGGCTCACCTGCGCAGGCATGATCGCCACAGCGCGAGCAAGCCGGTGTGCCGCCTTGCTGAATGTCGGCAGTGCCGTGAGGGCCAGAAGCAAGATAACGGCAAGACGAACATGACCTCCGAGCTTCTTTCCCAAAAACAGGATGCCGGACAGCAGCGGCCACAGATAGATGAACTCCTGGGAGCCGGTGTTCTGCATCTCGAAGCTGATCGCAAAGACAGTCATCAGCGCGAGCTGAACGGCAGTCAGCGAGAATATCCCGGTGATCTTGTTAAGACCCGGTGCCCGGAGCGAATGCAACAGCCGGTCACGCTCGGCGAATGCCAGCACGATGCAGAGAATCCCCAGCGGCGCAAGCAGGTCCAGCTCTTGCGAGATCAGACGCAGCACACGGCGCAGGAGGCCTCCGCTGTTGTGCGCGAGCATGGCAAGAACGTCGGAGATATAGATCGAGACGATGCCGAGGCTCGCTTCCACGACAACAACTGGCACGAGAAACGCGACCAAACCGGCGCCCATTAACTTGGCGCCGAGCCTGCCCGCAAGGAATGCGCAAAGGATGAAGCCCGCGCCAGCGACAAAACCGGTGATCTTGAGAAAGAAAAGCGCTGCCGCGGCAAGCCCCGCGATCGATCCCAAAGCTAGCGGAACACGGACCAGTGCCAGGGCAGATGCCAGCACATAAAGAACCAGGCCTGCCTGACGGTTGTAGAGCCCATAGCCGTCGACCGCCGGAACCGTCACGAATTCATTGGAATTGACCGGGGCAAGGCTGAAGAACGCAAAGGGCAGCACAACCGCCAGCACACGCCCGGGCTCCGCATCTGCTGCAAGTATGACGGCTGCCATCAACGGCGCCGTCACAAGCAGAAGCGAATACTGCCCTACCAGAAGCGGCTGACCGTCAGGCCAGATGCGTTGCGTCAGCTCGTACAGATAGTATGGAAGCGCGCCTACCGAGAGGAAGAAGTCCTGATGCGGAACCTCCCCGACGCGGATCCTGTGCGCCGCGTCGACGAAGAAATAGATGTCCCAGTAGTAGGTACCGATCGGTAGCACGGTCACGACGCTCAGAAGGACTGCGGCAAGCGCCACCGTGGCGACAAGCGCCCACATCGCGGCGGCCCGGGAAGAGACAGTCACTCCCCTGGCACGCTCTTCAGAAACAACCTCAACCATCAGCGCGCCCCGCCCAGAACTGACCTTGGTTCAGGCCTCTCGCTCGGACCGGCGGGTGAGCCCGCGAACAGCTTCGACAACAGCGCAAGTCCAACTCCCAGGCCGAGACCGACAATCAGCGCGACGGCCAGCAGGAGGTACGGCGACGGCCAGCTCGGCGTGAAGTCCGGCCGCGCGGTCGTGATCACGCGGGCAACGTCCGTCGGGACATTGACCTGCTCGCGCGCGTCCTTGGAGCGAACGAGGAACTGTTCGTAGATTGCAGCGTCAGACGCGGCCTGCCGCTCCAGGTCGCGCAGCTCGACGCTTGCCTGGTTGCTCGTCGCCATCTGCTCCTCGAGCCTCGCGATCTGCTCGCGCACCGCCCGTTCGTTGGCAGCCGCCACATCATGCTCGACCTGGTAGCGGGCAATCAGCCGATCAACCTCGCGCCGGATATCGGCCTGTACTGTCGCCTTGGAATCCCGCAGAGCCTGCAGCGAGGGATGCCGCGAAGCGAGGGTCGCCGAAAGCGAGGCCTCGCGCGAGGTCAGCGAAGAATACTGCTGGCGTAGCGAGTCGAGATGCGGGGAGTCCAGCGAGCCGGACGCAAGCACGCGCTCGACCGTTTGGCCGCGAAGGCGCGACACTTCTTCCCAGCGCGCACGGGCGGCACTGGCAGTGGTCGACACCACGCTGAGCTGCTGGTTGAGGTCGCGCAGCTGCTGCTCGACGACGGTCATGCGTTCCGCGTTGAGGAGGCCGTTTTGCGCGCGGTATTCCTCGACCTTGCGCTGCGACTCAAGTGCGGCCAGCCGCAGTTCCTCAAGGCGTCCGCCGAGCTGTTCCTCGACCTGGTTGATCTGCGACCGCGTGTTGTTGGCGAGTTCCTCGATGTAGAGGTCGGTCAGGCGATTGGCGATGTCGGCAGCAAGGATCGGGTCCTTCGACTTGACTGTGACGCCAAGCACATAGGTATTGCCGACGCGCGCGACCTCGACATCTTCCTGCAGCGCCTTGAGCACCCTGTCCTCAAGAGTGAGGCCGCTCGTGGAAGCTGCGCGCGGTCCGCGCAGGATCAACCGGGCGAAATCTTGGAGCGGCGAACTGCTGCTGGCGCTCTCGACGAGTTCGGGATCATCGAGCAGATTCAAATCAGCGATGACTTTGCGCAGCAGCAGCTGCGAGGTCATCACGTTGACCTGGCTGTCGAGCAGGAAGGTGTCCGCACCGAACGAGGACTGGCCCATGCCGCTCTGCACGATTTCCTGCTGAAACACGGCACGCCGGCGCGGGTCGATCAGCACTTCCGCAGTGGCCTTGTAGACCGGCGGGACGATCCAGATGTAGGCGAGGGTAAGCAGAAGGGTTCCGATGACACAGCCGCCAATCAGGCGGACGCGTGTGGAGACGGCCGACCAGAGGGTTCGGACATCGGAAACGAAAGCAGCCTCCGGCCTCTCGGGGCTCTCGGAGCGCCGATAGGTGATCAGTTCGACCTGCTCGTGAGGTCGAGTATCCTCTCTGTCCAGCCGGAATCTGCGCATCGCGATTTTGTCCTGTGCCAGATTGTGTCACCACACGGCCTAAAAGTCCGTTAGCGGCGCCTCCATGGCTTCCACAGCAAGCCGCGTGCCACCGCACCCACGCGTTTCATATCGGACCATCGGCGCTGGCACGGTCGTTGCTTGAACTCGTGAACGAGGTTCAGGAGCTAATCATGCAACGTGGCGAAAAGCTGCCCATTCTGGGCGTCGGCGTCAATGCGATCGATTACGACGGCGCGGTGAAGCGGATCATCGAGGCCGCGAAGCTCGGAAAGCCGTTTTCCGTCACCGCTCTTGCTGTCCACGGGGTGATGACGGGTCTGCAGGACCACACACATCGCTATCGCCTCAACCGGCTGAACCTTGTCGTTCCCGACGGCCAGCCCGTGCGCTGGGCACTGAACCTCCTCTACCGCGCAGGCCTGAAGGACCGCGTCTACGGCCCGAACCTGATGCTGCGCGTCTGCGAGGCAGCAACCCGCGAGTGCGTGCCTATCTTTCTCTACGGCAGTCGCCACGAGGTGATGTCGCGCCTGGAGAAGAACCTGCGCCGGAAATTTCCCGGCATCCGTATCGTCGGCACCGCCACCTCGCGCTTCCGTATGGCAAATGATGAGGAAAACGCTGAGGTCATCGCCTCCATCCGCGAAACCGGAGCAAAGATCATCTTTGTCGGCCTTGGCTGCCCGCGCCAGGAGGTTTTTGCCTACGAGAACGCAGAAGAACTTTCCTGTGCGGTGATTGCAGTCGGCGCGGCGTTCGACTTTCACGCCGGCACCCAGCCACAGGCGCCGCGCTGGATGCAGGATCGCGGCCTCGAATGGCTGTTCCGGCTGATGTGCGAGCCCCGCCGCCTCTGGCGCCGCTACATCATCCTCAACCCGCTCTTTTGCTGGAATCTCGCGCGCCAGTGGCTGTCACCCGAGGTATTCCGGCCGGAGGACGACCTGAAGCCCTCCCGCCGCCAGAACTACGTCTGACCTTGGGGCGCGGGCGAGAAATGGCGAGCACCAACACGACACCATCGATCGCGCGGCCGAAGGCACCGCTCGGCATCGGCGCGGTCGTACTGTCGTTCGTTGACCAGGGACTGCACAGCCTCGGCTCGCTCGTCCTTTCTGCATTTCTGATCGCAGGAACCGATCCAGCCACCTTCGGTCGCTTCGCCTTCGTGACGACCTGCGCGTTGGTTGCCGCCAGCCTGCACTATGGCGCGATCGGGGTACCGCTGCTCGTTCATGTCCGGCAGGCTCATGCCGCAGACCGAATGCAGCAGCTGGCGATCCTGCGCAGTGTCGACCTGCGCTTCCGTGCAGCAGCCGCACTTGTTGTGGGGCTGGCCGCCTTCTGGGCCAGTGGAAGCATCGCGACCGCGTTGGCTGGGGCGGCTTTCGTAGTCGCCTGGCTTGCGCGCGAAACCCGCCGCAACCTTTTCTATCTCGAGGGAGACAGCCGGTCAGCCGCCCGCTTCGGCGCGACATCTTTTGTGCTGCTCCTGCTCGTCTATGCCATCCTTTTCTATCTGGAGCGCTCTGAACTTGCCGCGCTCATGGCCGCGGCGCTGTCGACCGTGCTTGCCCTTGCGGCCTTCCCCGCTCGTCACGAGCGGAACGATGCAGCCATCACCGGCCTCCTGCAGCGCTACCGCCAAACCTTCCCCGGCGCGGGCTGGTCGCTGCTGAATTCCGCAACGAACGAGGCTCAGACGCGCGCGCATGTGCTCGTCATCCAGCTTGTCCGTGGCGCGGATCAGGTCGGTCTGATCGAGGCGGGCCGCATCCTCTGGGCGCCGCTGCAGCTCATGGGCTCGGCCTGGCAACGCGTTGCCCAGCCCCGCATCGCCGGGCTCGTCGAAGCCGGCGACCTTGCAACCGCCCGTTGGCTCACGCTGGCTGGTATCGGCCTGATGGTTGCCGCCACCGCCTTCTGCGGCGGCGCGATCGCCGCGCTCTGGCCGCTAATCGAACGGCACCTGTTCGCTAAGTTCAGTGACATCGGCCCTCTGGTCGCCGGATGGGGATTCGTCAGCCTGCTCGTCCTCAGCAACTGGTCGCTTGTCGTCTTCCTGAACGCGACGCGCCGCTTTCGCCTCATCGCAATGGTCGGCATCGCAGCGGCAACCGCGACGACCGGGCTTCTCGCCGCTCTCGCCTTCGATGTCGATCTGGTCATCGCGCTGGTGGCGATGGCCGTGGTGCAGCTCGCCATGCTCACCGCCTTCCTGCTTGTGGGTCTCAGAAACGTGGCGATGCCTCTCGGAGGGTCGCGCCCATGATGTTCTCGATCATCATCCCGACCCACAACAGCAACGCGACACTGACGGTCGCACTGCGCTCCTGTCTCAACCAGACCTTTGGTGACTTCGAGATCATCGTCATTGATGATGCCTCTCAGGAGCCCGCTGCCAAGATATGCGAAGGCTTTGCAGATCCACGCATCGTGTGCCTGCGCAATGGCTTCAATATCGGCGCCTCGGCCTCCCGCAACCGCGGGCTGGAAGCGGCACGCGGCGACTATGCCGTCTTTCTCGACGCCGACGACGTCTACCTGCCCAACAAGTTGGAAGTGCTGTCGCGCGCCATCGCGATTGGGCATCCCGACGTCCTGCTCCATCGCCAGTATCGTCTATTTAAGACGCAGGAAGGCGCAGCCTCCTGGTCTGAGCTGCCGACCCGCAGCCTTGAACCCGGCGAGCCAATCGAGGAATTCACCTTCCGCGCCGGCGAGTACTACAACATCAACGTCCTGTGCGTGCGCCGCCGGATATTCGAAGTAACGCGATTCCGGCCCGGTATGCGGATGCTCGAGGACCAGGCTTTTGTCTTCGACTGCGTCCGCGCCGCGAAGACCGTGGCAGTGCTCGACGATCTGCTTGCCGTCTACGTGGATGATAGCCGGGCTGGCCGAGCCTCCAGGCGCCACCGCACCCCCGAGGATTTTCGCGCTTTTCAGGACTACGCGCAGAACCACCTAACCGTGCGCGGCCAGGCACTGATCGACGCCACCATCGCCTCGGAACTCAGCATCTTCAGCCATCCGCTGAAGGTGACGGGTGCCCTCTGGCGTGGGTACCGGGCGGGTATGGCCTTCCCGCGGCTGCTCTTCTACGGCTTCCGTTCACTCGCGGGCGCACGAATTTCAGCCGTTCTGCTGGACCTTGCCCGGAACTCCACCCCTGCATCGTCCTCGCCCAAGTGGATGTCCCTGCTGCACCCGTCTCAGGAGGCTGAGATCTCATGAATGCACGCACATTCTTGCTTCCCAGCCATGTTGTAATCGCAGCCAGTTCATCGGAAGCCCAAGCCCTACAGCTGGCTCTTGCGCGCCTTAGCAGCCCGGTTGCGTCGCTCATACCGGTGTTGATGCTTGGCTATGTGATGATCATCTGGCCCCTGGTCTTCGGCGGTGGCGACTATTCGCCGATCGAGGTCCAGGCGGGCTGGATGGCGCCGCTGCCGCCGGATGCGGGCGAGCGCTCTCCGCTCAAGATGATCGCCTACCCGCTGCTGTTCGTGCTGGCGGTGATTTCCAGTATTTTCACTGGCTCCTATCGCAGGCTCCCGTTCGACAATCCGGGCATCGCAGCAGTTGTTGGGGTGATCGCCCTTGCGGTCGCCTCCGCATCATGGAGCCTGTTTCCTCAATTCACCTTCATGCGCGGCGCGCTGCTCGGCATCATCTCGACGACGCTGATCCTATCCGTCTACTCAGCGCATTCGTTCCGGGTGATGATGCTCGGTCTGTTCGCCGTGGTCGTCGTGGCGATGGCGCTCAATCTCGTCTCCGTAGCAACACAGCCGCCCGGACCGATCGGTCACACTGGCATCTACCCGCAGAAGAACGTGTTTGGCTGGGTCTCCGGCGTCATCCTGTTCGTAGGGCTCTACCACCTGACCTTCGGCGGCCTCCTCCAGCGCAGCATAGCGCTCGCCATGATCGTGGCAGCCCCCGTCTTCCTGATCCTGTCGCAGTCAAAGACGTCGCTCGGCCTGTCGCTGCTGGCACCTGTTGTGGGCCTGATGCTGCTCTACCCTGCGCGGCGGATGCTGATCTCGCCGGCCATCGTTGTCTCAGCCGGGGTGCTGCTCGCGGCGCTCGTCTACTTCATCGGCGAATCGGCCGGCCTCTGGACCTTCAAGTGGCTCAGCCAGAAGCTCCTTGGCGATCCGACGCTAACCGGCCGCACCGACCTCTGGGACTTCGCGGCGACGCTGATCGCGGCCCAGCCCTGGCTAGGCTATGGCTACGAAGCAGTGTGGGGCCTGGGCTACGATGGCCTGCCTTACAGGATGACGCTGGGCTTTGCCCGCGTGGCGCCTACCGGTCATAACGGCTACATCGACATGCTGCTACATCTCGGCCTGTTTGGCTTTGCGCTGAAGGTGACCTTCCTGCTCGCCGCGCTCACGGCTGCGGGGCGGCTTGCCCGGCGCGATGCGCGGCTCGGCTGGCTGTCGCTGACGATCGTCGTCTTCGTCCTGCTGCACAACAACCTGGAATCGGACATCTTCATCTCGTCGAACCCGCTCTGGATGCTGATGCTGCTGTTCTTTGCCATTGGCCTGCGGGTTTCCTCTGCGCGCTAGTCGGTCACGGCCAGCCCGTTTCCTTCGGCCAAATAGCAGAAGGGCGCGGCATCGCTGCCGCGCCCTTTCCGCATCTTCCGCTCTCCAGCGAACCTAGCCTGCCTGGCGCCAGCGCTGATGGTTGGCGGCGTAAATCTCCTCGAGGATCGCGCTGACGTCGTGGCGGATCGACCAGTTCGGATAGTGTTCGCGGAACCGGCGCGTATCGGAAATCCACCAGATGTGGTCGCCAGCGCGGTTCTGCTCGCTGTAGGTCCAGTCGAGCTTCTTGCCGGTGATCTGCTCACAGATCTCGATCGCTTCGAGCATCGAGCAGTTGCAGTCGCGCCCGCCGCCCATGTTGTAGACCTCGCCTGAGCGCGGGGCCTGGAAGAACTCCCAGAACGCCGCGATCAGATCGGCGCTATGGATGTTGTCGCGGACCTGCTTTCCCTCGTAGCCGAATACCGTATAGGGCGTGCCGGTAGCGGCGCACTTCATCAGGTAGGCGAGGAAGCCGTGCAGCTGCGTGCCGCTGTGCGACGGGCCGGTCAGGCAGCCGCCGCGGAAGCAGGCGGTCTTCATGCCGAAATAGCGGCCGTACTCCTGCACCAGCACGTCAGCTGCCACCTTCGAGGCGCCGAACAGCGAGTGCATCGAGCGATCGATCGACATCGTCTCGTCGATGCCGTGCTCGAAATAAGTGTGATCTGACGCGATCTCCCAGCGCTTTTCAAGCTCCACCAGCGGCAAGCTGTTCGGCGTGTCGCCATAGACCTTGTTGGTCGAGGTGAAGACGAACGGCGCGTGCGGGCAAAAGCGCCACGTCAGTTCCAGCAGGTTGAGCGTCCCGTTCGCATTGATGGTGAAGTCCGCATGCGGGTCGCGCGCCGCCCAATCGTGCGAAGGCTGCGCGGCCGTATGGATCACCAGCCTGATGTTGCGCTCATAGGTGCGGAAGACCTCCTCGAGCTGTTCGCGATCACGGATGTCGAGGTTCGCATGAACATAATTCGGCAGGTCCTGGATCAGACGCTCCCTGTTCCATGCGGTGGAGGCCTCGGCGCCGAACAGCCTCGCGCGCATATCGTTGTCGATGCCGACAACGCGGAAACCGCGCGCCGAGAAAAAGCGCGCGGCTTCCGAGCCTATCAGTCCGGCTGAGCCGGTGATGAGGACGACTTGTGGCATATGCCCTTCCCTACTCTGCGGCGATGCGGCGCTGGGCTGCGCGCATCAGAAGTTCCTCGAAGTATTCGATGGTCTTCATCAGGCCGTCGCGCAGGTCGACGCTGGGCTCCCAGTCCAGCATTGCCTTGGCCTTGGAGATGTCCGGCCGGCGCTGCATCGGATCGTCCTTCGGCAGCGGCTTGTAGACGATCGGGGAACGCGAGCCGGTCAGCTCGATCACCAGCTTTGCGAGCTCGTTGATGGTTACTTCCTGCGGATTGCCGATATTGACCGGCATGCCATCGCTCTGCGGCAAATCCATCACCTGCACCAGCGCGTCGAGCAGGTCATCGACGTAGCAGAAGCTGCGCGTGTGGTTGCCGTCGCCGTAGACGGTGATTGGCTGGCCGGTCAGCGCCTGCATGATGAAGTTCGAGACGACACGCCCGTCTTCGGGGAGCATGCGCGGGCCGTAGGTATTGAAGATGCGGACGACGCGCGTATCGACCCCATGAAGCTGGCGGTAGCTGTAGAACAGGGTCTCGGCAACGCGCTTGCCCTCGTCGTAGCAGGCGCGCGGTCCCATCGTGTTGACGTTGCCGAGGTAGCCCTCGTGCTGCGGCGAGATGGTTGGGTCGCCGTAAACCTCGCTGGTCGAGGTCTGCAGGATCTTCGCCCGCGTACGCTTGGCGAGACCCAGCATGTTCAGCGCGCCGTTGACCGACGTCTTGATCGTGTGGATCGGATCGAACTGGTAGTGCACCGGGCTCGCCGGACACGCCAGGTTGTAGATCTCGTCGATCTCGCAGAACAGCGGCACGGTCACATCGTGACGAAGAAATTCGAAGCGCGGATGGTCGCGCAGATGCTCGATGTTGGCGCGCGATCCTGAAAAGAGGCTATCGGCCGCGACAATCTCTACATCGGGGTCCGATGCGAGAAGCCGGTCGCAAAGATGCGACCCGAGGAAACCGGCTGCGCCGGTCACTAGGATGCGCCGCTGCGACTTTGTTGTAAATCCGGACATGACTGCTCCGACTGAACTTGGATGGACCCCCGTCCCTCCGATCCTGTCCAAGCATGAAGCGTGCCAACCCGGATTTTGGCCCCGCCCCAATCGTTAACGCGCCCGCGTCCCTTCCTGTGGAATCGCACCTGAACCGGATTGAAACACATCGCGCCATTTCGGGATGGCCCTGCCGATGCGTTACCACTTCCGGGTGATGTTTCTGCGTAAGCGTCGCACAAGGAATCTTGACGCGAATCAATCGGATACATACAAAATTAACTATAGGCGGGCTTGAGCGGTTTGGGTGATTCGCAGTCGAAAGTCGTAACAGGACTTTCGTGTCTTCTGCAGATTCCAGCGTGCGCTTCGGTCTGATTGCAGCCTGTACAGGACTGCCGTCTGCAGGTCTTTACCCTGTCGCCATCCGTTAGTTCGTCCGTATCCGCGTCTGTTGTCCAGCCCGCGTTCGCGCGTGGCTGCGATTGGATTCGTGCGTGCGAAATTCACCGCTCCGAGCCGGTTTACGGTTGGGGCAAGGCATAACAGGTCGGCTTTGGGCCTACGGAACCGATCAGATGGCTTATGCAGCACCGATAGTTGAGACCCAGGACGCGAATGCGCCGGTGACTTCACGTACCGGGCTCGCGCGATTCATGCGTCGCATCTGCGCCGAAATGGGAGCGCAGCGGTACATGCTCGTTCAGCCCTCCGTCGAGCGAGGCCCGAAGTCAGTCAGCATCATCACGTCCAACTGGGTCTTCGATGCGCTCGAGGACCTCGGCAGCGAGGGCATCGCCCGGATCATCGAAAGCGGCGTCGCAGTTAGTGCCGGCGCGCGCGCACGGCCTCTGCTTGCGGCAAGCGCCACTTTCCTTACGGCCGAGGAACGTCGAGCCCTGCGCGACCACGGACATATCGAGACGCACTGCCGCCGCCTCGTTGCGGACGGCGTCAATGTCTACGCCCTGTTTTCCAGCGAAACTCCCGGCGCGATCAGCGGTGCGGCCCTGTCGCGCGCGCACATGAAATGTGGCTACGCGCTGGTCCAGTTCTTCGCTGCCACCGGCGGACGCGCTTCAGCAGATCCGCTGTCTGAACGCGAGCGCGAATGCCTCATGTGGGTCTCGGAGGGCAAGACGACCGACGAGGTCGCGCTGATCCTGGGCGTGTCGTCCAACACCGTGAACAGTTACATCGCGCACGCGATCCAGAAGTTCGGCGCCAGCAACCGGGCTATGGCGATCGCGACGGCGATCAGGAGCGGCATCATCTGAGTCCCTGCGGGGGCACGGAGCGAGGGGATTTTGGGGATGCTAAGCCTGGTTTCCAGTAGTCAGCCATCGGCAACGTCGAACGATGAAGGCGAAGCGCGCTCGCTGATCGATGCGGTCAGCATGTGCCGCAACATTGCCGGCCGTATCGGCGCCGAAAGCTTCAGCCTGTTCTTCACCGCGGTTCACGGCGAGGCCCGCCGGCTGGTTCCGGTGTTCGACGAAACCTTCCCGGGCGTGTCGCCGGTGACACGCCGGCTTTCTGGTCCGGACACAACAGACTTCGTGCGCCTCGTCAGCACGACGACCTGCCCGCTATGGTGGCGCGGAAACGGTGCGCCGACATTCCTCGACGCGCAGGCGCGCGTCTGGACGCGCGAGGTGGCGCCGTCGCTCACCAAACAGTCGGGGATAGCATTCCCGGTCGCAAATGACCGCCGCCGGCTTGGTGCCATCATCTTTACCGGCAACGAGATGAAGCTAGACGAAGAATTGCTCTGCGACACGCACGCGGAATGCTTCGACCTCTTCGCTCAGGTCGCGAAGCTACGCGAGCAGGAATGCAATGCGCAACGGCCGATGTCGAAGCGTGAACTCGAGTGCCTGCGGCTGVCCGCCAACGGCCTCACCAGCGATGAGATCGCGACCGCACTGGGTCTGTCGGTGCACACGGCGAACCAGTATCTGACCAATTCGACGCAGAAGCTGAACGCGATGAACCGTATCCACGCAGTGGCCAAGGCTCTGCGCAGCGGCATGATCGCCTGAGACGTGAATTCTCTACAGACGCGACGCGCCGCCGCCCTCAGTCGCGGGCGCGTCAGTCGAGTGCAGGAGCCAGCGGCGCACTCTTGCGCACCCGCGCATGTTCAAGGGCTTCCCTGAGGAACCTGTTGTTCTCTTCCGGGTCTTCCGACGGGTTTTCAAACCAGACGTAGTGAACCTCGACTGACGCAAACTCGTCGGCCAGCGTCAGCTGGAAATAGACGGTCGCGCCTAGAGGACGCAGCTCCAGATCAAGCACGATCTTCGGCGCATCTTCCCACGTTACCATCGCCTCGCCGCCATGACCCAGGGTCAGCGTACCCGGCTGGAAATAGAGTTCGGCAGCCGCATCGACGAGATCGGCAACGCTTGCGAAGCGCTCGAGGCGGATGAAGGCGATGTAGTCGGCTACATCGACCATGCGCAGTTCGCTGACAATGTCGGCAATGGCCTCGGCGACGATCACTTCCCGGGCTAAAGAGTATGGCTGACGATTCATCGCGTCACCTGACCAGTCCTTGAACCATTGTTTGCGTAAAGCAGCCGAACCAGCTCAGCCACCGCCTGATAAAACTGTGCTGGGATCACACTACTCACCGAAACTTGATCGTACATGGAGCGAGCGAGCGCGACATCCTCAAAAACAGGAATTTCGTGCGCTTCCGCGATCTCGCGGATCTTCAGGGCGATGAGATCCTGCCCCTTTGCGACGACAACCGGCGCCGGCGTCTCGTCACGCACATATCGCAGCGCAATCGCGTAGTGGGTTGGGTTCGCGATGACGAGAGTTGCCTTTGGCACGTCCGCCATCATGCGCTGGCGGGCGCGATCTCTTTGCAGCGAGCGCAGGCGCGACTTCATGATCGGGTCGCCTTCCGCCTGCTTCATCTCGTCCTTTACTTCCTGTTTCGTCATGCGCAGGTCGCGCCGCCAGCTGAAGCGGGACCAGACGAGGTCGGCAAGTGCGATCACCACCATCACGGCCGTGATCGAGACCAGGATCTGAATAGCGATCTCGCGGATCACCGAAGCGAAGGCCTCCGGCTGCGTGCCCATGCCGGACAGGAGCTGCGTCTGCGCCTCACTGAGGCCGAGGCCGACGACCGTGCCGGCCAGGATCAGCTTACCGATGGCCTTGCCGAATTCGACGAAGCCCTTCTTGCTGTAGAGCCGCTTCCAGCCGCCGATAGGCGAAATGCGCGAAAATTTCGGCTGAATGCGGTCGAGAACCATGCTTGGCAGGTTCTGGGCGAACGACGCGGCGAGACCTGCAAAGATCAGCAGCGCCATCAGGCCAGCCAGCAGCTTGGCAATCTCCAGGAAGACCTGGCGGTAGAGCAGGATCGCATCGTACTCCGTCTCCAGCGACCACGCCTCTGGCCGCTCCAGGAACATCGACAGGAAGTTGGCTAGTTCGATCGCGCGCGGTTGCGCAAGAAAGATGGTGAAGACCAGGATCGCGAGGAATGAGGCGACAACAGGCACTTCCTTGGCAAAAGGAAGCTGGCCCTTCTCGATAGCGTCACGGACTTTCTTTTCCGTGGCTTCTTCTGTTTTGCTGTCGTCGTCCGACTCTTCGCTCAAGTGCGGCCTCGTGAGTCAGTGGATGAACGCAGACGTTCAAACTACGCTGCAACCGCCGATGGTCTTGCTATGCGGATCGGGAACTTCTTCCGGAACCGGCAGCGATGTCGGTTCCGGGTCTTATTCAGGCAGCATTTTGCATTTGCGGCAGGTCGATCACGCCATTTGAGGCGAGACTGATTGCCGTACCGGCAATACGCTTGCGTGCCTGCGAGATTTCCGCAGGTGTCGCGGCGTCCGACGGGATAGAAAGCTCGGCCTCGATGAGGCGGCGAGCACGGGCGCCAAGTGCCGAAAGCACTGCCTCGACGAGTTCGGCGGGTGCATCGCGGAGCGCGAGGGTGATCATTTCCGTCGACATACCGTCGAACAGCGTGACGCGCGACTTCTGGTCGAGCAGCACGATATCGTCGAAGGTGAACAGCCGCGCCTTGACCTCTTCGACGCCATCGACGCCGCTCTGCTCGAGGTCAGAGACAATTTCATCGAGGACCTGCTTGTCGAGCGCGTTGAGGACGCTGGCGACCTTCGCCTGACCTGCCGACGCGTCGCGCGATCGCGACTCGGTAAGCATGCGGGCACGCAGCTGGTTTTCGACGAGCTGCTTCGCAGCCGGCTGAACCGTCGTCATCGCCAGCATGCGCTTCAGGATTTCGGCGCGGGTCTTCTTGTCGAAGGTGACGAGGACGTTCGCGGCGGCCTCTGAATCCAGGTTCGAGAACACCATCGCGATCGTCTGCGGATGCTCGTCCTTGATCAGTGCCTGCAGGCGCTCCGGCGCCAGCTCGGCCAGGTCCGGCCAGATCGGCGGAGCCTCCTGGCTGATCAGGGACGGCTTGCCCCAGCCCATCAGCGCGCTGATTTCTTCCGCCGACAGAGACTCGTTGATGATGGTGTTCATCTGGTCGGCCGAATCCAGCAGGCCGGCGCCCTCGGTGAACTCCTCCTCGAACTCCGCGACGATGTTTTCCAGCTCGCTCTGCGGGATGGTCCGCAGCTGGCGCGCAGCGTCGATGAGAGCCTTCAGCTCTTCGTGCTTGAAAAAGCGCAGCAAACGTCCCGCCGAAGGCTTGCCCATTGCAACCAGTACGGCGGCAGCTTTCTGAGCCTTTGTCAGCTTGCCCTCAAGGCTCATCCCCGACCCAGTCCCTGATTCGTCATTATTAAGTTTATATCGGCTAGGCGGGCTTCGCAGCCTCGATGATCTGAGTCAGCTTGATGCCGAAGCGGGACGGGTCGTGCTCGAGCACCGTGATTTCGCCGCAGGCGATCCTGCGGCCGTTGACGACGACATCAACCGGCTCGCCGACACGGCGGTTCAGCGCCACCGTAGAACCTTTTTGCAGCGCCATCAGCTCCGCAACTGCCATTTCGGTGCTGCCAAGCACAATCTGAACGTCAACCGGGATGTCCATGATGATGTTGGCATTGCCGTGCTGAGGTTCTGCAGATGGCTTCGCCTTTTCCACAGAATCATCATCATGAAGGACGCCGCGGAGCTCCTCGATCGCCTTGTTGAGCTCCAACTCCTGCGGATCGGCATCACCGCCGACACCGAGCGAACCGAAGTCGAAGGGCTCCGAGCTACCTCCCAGGTCACCGAGATTGGCAAAGTCTGGAGTTGTCGTGCTCATGTTCAGTCTCCTTCCGGCTAACTGCCGCTGGCCGTTCTATTGCTTGGCAGGAACCAGCCCGGCCATGAATTCCTTACCCGCATCGTAAGGCTCGATGATCTGCACCGTGTACTTCTCGCCCAGGCGGCCGAACTCGCAGGTAAACAGCGGCTTGCGGCGAACCGACAGCTTTGTGCTGGTCGGCGCCGTTTCCGGCATTTCAATCACCTGGCCAACGTAAAGCTTCGTCAGCTCGCCGAGCGTCATGCGCGCCAGCGGAACCGTCGCCTCCAGCCTGACCGCCGAGCGCATCACCTCTTCGCTGAAGCGCTCGCGCCAGACCTCGCCCGGCGTATCCTCCGGCTCCGGCCGCGCCTTTTCACCGGGCACGGTGTCGCCGCGGTGCAGGAGAAGGACGCGCTGCGGCATCATCACCGTGAAGCGGCCTTCGCCCGAGGGCGCAATCATCGTGAAGGAGATGCGCACTGCCGGCCCGTCGCGGATGATCAGCTTACGCAGGTCCTTGCCGGAAATGGCCGATTGCATCGGAAACTTGATCGAGAGGGCGCGAACCCCCGAGCCGTTCAGCGCCTTCGCCGCCGCCTCGAACACGACCGAGGCGAGTTCCAGTTCGATGCTCGTGAGCGGCCGGTCGATCGGCATCACGGGGGTGTTCGGATCACCACCAAAAAGCGCGCTGACCAGCAGCGCGATGGCATTGGAGTCGGCAATGAGGATCAGCGCGTCCGGCGAGGTCGCGGACGAAGCGACCACCAGCGCATCATTCTCGATGCCCGGACGCTTTGCCTCCGCCATGCGCGAGATGGACACTTCGTCCATCTCGATCTCGATCGGGTAGGAAACCTGCTCGTTGAGGCTCTCGCGGATCGCCGGCAAGGCGCGCAGCCCGAGCGAGCGGGCAGCCTTGAGCAGATGATCCGGTTCACCGGTTGCGCCGATCAGGCGCTCGACAATCGGATTGCGGGGTGCCGCTGTTTCGTTGCCGGTAATCATGGTCTCGTCTTCCGCTTCGCTGTCCATCAGGCAGCGCTACGATGTTCGAGGGCTAGGAGGGTGCTCTGTTCCACCGCATCGATCGACGGACGGTCGTGGGCCGAGATTGTCTTGCGGCCGAATTCCAGGGCCACCTGCGGCAGCGAACCGTTCATGTAGGCCAGCAGCGTCTGCTTGACGATGATGTAGAGCCGGTTCTGCTTGTCGCGCACCATCTTCACCTTCTGCGCGATCGGCGCGACGATGCCGTAGCTGAGGAAGATGCCGAGGAAGGTACCGACCAGCGCCGCGCCCACCAGTCCGCCGAGGATTTCGGGCGACTGGTCGATTGCGCCCATCGCCTTGATCACGCCAAGCACTGCGGCGCAGATGCCGAGCGCCGGGAAACCGTCGGCCATGGTGACGAGCGCATTGTAGGACTTCAGCTTGTCGTGCTTGATGGTGTGGATTTCCTCGTCCATCAGCGCTTCGACCTCGAAGGGGCGCGCATTGCCGATGATGATGATGCGGCAGTAATCGCAG
Source organism: Aminobacter sp. J44 (assembly GCF_007829415.1). Taxonomy (NCBI): domain Bacteria; kingdom Pseudomonadati; phylum Pseudomonadota; class Alphaproteobacteria; order Hyphomicrobiales; family Phyllobacteriaceae; genus Aminobacter; species Aminobacter sp. J44. Next base: position 87,101 of record NZ_VLJG01000078.1, read on the forward strand.
ATGAAGTTGGTGAGGTCCTTGTTGGCAAGCACCAGCGGATAGGCTTGGAAGATCGAGGATTCCTCGGCGTTGTCGATGTGGGCTTCGACTTCGTTCTTCGACTTGGTGCGCAGTTCGCGCATCAGGCTGTGCAGGACGCCAAGGGTTTCCAGATAGTGCTGCTGGGAGGGTACAGCCTGCGCGAAGGCTTCCTTTATGGCCTTGCCCGTGTCCTTCACCACCCCCATCGGGTTGGCGACCAGGTACGCGCCGACACCGGCGCCGCCGATGATGACGAGCTCCCAGGGCTGCATGAGCACCTCGAGGTGGCCGCCCATCGCCATGAAGCCCCCGAGGACGCAGCCGATCATGACTACAAATCCAATAAGTATGCCCACTGTCGCACCCTCTGCTGCTCCGTGACCTTGTTCACTACCGGCCATGGCTTGCGCGAGGCTTGTTCCCGGGCGGTTCTAATGCAGCTGGCTGCGTTCAGCTTCACGCAAGCATTTGCATGTAGCGTTGCACCGTCCATTCCTATGCTTGGGGGCACCCGTGGTCAGTACCTATGCGAGTTACAAACTCATTACCCGCGACATCGACACGGCCATTTCGCGCGTCGAGAAGCAGCCGACCGTCAAGCGTGAGACGGAATACTTCCTCGCAAACATCGGCAACGTGAAATCGGTTGACGAGTTCGTCAGCAACACTCGCCTGTTCAAATACGCCATGAAGGCGTTCAACCTCGAGGACATGGCCTACGCCAAGGCATTCATGAAGAAGGCTCTGAACGAGGGCCTTTCCGATCCCGACAGCTTTGCGAACAAGCTGACCGACAAGCGCTACGCTGAATTTGTCAAAGCCTTCAACTTCGCCGCATACGGTGAAGACGCCACCACCTACGTTGCCGCGCGCGATGCGACCGTCAAGAACTACATGTCGCGCGCGACCGGCGACGGGCTGTTCCCGCCAACGGAATCCGCGAAGCAGGAGACCGCCTATTTCGAGACGAACATCGGCAAGGTTCAGTCCATCGACGACCTTCTTGATGACGCTCGCCTGCTTGACTATGCGCTGCGCGCCTTCAACCTCGAAAAGGAAACGTTCTCACGCGCCCAGCTGTTCGACATCCTTTCCGGCGGCACGACCGACCCGGACAGCCCTGCCAACAAGCACAGCAACGAGAACGTCAAAAAATTCGCGGCGGCATTCGATTTCGCGACGCTTGGCGAGAAGACTACTACCTACGTTGCGGCCAGGGATCTGACGGCTTCCAAATATGCGCGCCAGACCCTAGAAGAAAACGCAGGAAACGAAAATGAAGGCGTGCGCCTTGCGCTCTACTTCCAGCGCAAGGCGGCAGACATAAAGAACTACTACGCTATTCTCGGCGATAGCGCGTTGTCGAAAGTCGTGCGCACCGCGCTCGGCCTGCCAGATGCCATCGCGAATGCCGACGTCGATCAACAGGTTAAACTGCTCCAGAAGAAATTCGATATCGAGGACTTCCAGGATCCCAAGAAGGTAGAGAAGTTCCTCGCCCGCTTCACAACGATGTGGGAAATCGAAAATCCAACGACATCTGTTCAGTCACTGACCCTGAGCCTGTTCAACAACTCAAACTCGTTCGGCATCTCGCCAGACACGATGCTCGCCATCGCGACGCTCAAACGATAGGAATTCGCCTTGGAGAACGGTCTCTACGTCGCCCTGTCATCGCAGGTGGCGCTGGAAAAGCGCCTCAACACGATTGCAGACAACGTCGCCAACGTCAGCACGGTCGGCTTTCGCGCGACCGGCGTGAAGTTCGAGGACATCGTTAGCGGCCTCGGCGACAAGTCGGTCTCATTTGCCTCGACCGGCGACACTTACCTGTCACCGCAGGCCGGCGCGCTCCGCAAGACCGGCAATCCGCTTGACTTCGCGATCCAGGGCGATGCCTGGTTCGCTTTCCAGGGTCCCGATGGTCCGATCATGACCCGCGACGGCCGCTTCACGATGCTGCCGACCGGCGAGCTGGTGACGATCGAAGGCTATCCCGTCCTCGACGCGGGCGGCGCCCCCATCCAGCTCAACGCGCAGGGCGGTGCGCCGGAAGCCAGCGCAGACGGCACGCTCTACCAGAACGGGGAGCCGGTCGCGACGCTCGGCCTGTTCGACTTCCAGCCAGGTCTCAACTTCACCCGGTTCGGCAATTCCGGTGTCGTGCCTTACGGCGCGCCTGAACCGATCGTCGACCGGGTCGACATCGGCGTCGCACAGGGCTTTGTCGAGGATTCCAACGTGAACCCCGTGATGGAAATCACGCGCCTCATCCAGGTCCAGCGTGCGTTCGAGCAGGTGTCTGCGCTGATGCGCGACAGCGAATCCGCGCTTGAGCAGGCCATCTCCACCCTCGGCCCAAGGTAACCTGAATGGCAGCCGCCGACGCTCATTTGCTGGAGCCCACGGAGCGCGACACGCCGTTGCACGCGCTCGAGCGCACGCTTTCGCGCTTCAGCAATGACCGCAAGCTCCTGCGCAACGGCGGCCGCATCGACGAGATCTCGCCGAGCCATTACCGCGTGCGTGGCATTTCGGCTGCGGCGCGGCTCGGCGACGTGGTCGAGCATCGCTCCAGCGCCGGCCCGCGGTCGGGCGAGATCGTCCGCATCGGCCCGGATGACGTGCTGGTGGCGCCTTACGAGACCAATCCGGATGCTGGCATCGGCGATCCGGTCTTCATTCGCACGTCGAGCGGCGCTGCCCCGCACCTGTCCTGGCGTGGGCGCGTCATCAACGCGCTTGGCAAACCGGTTGACGGCAAGGGTCCGCTGGTCACCGGCGAGGAAGTCAGCCCTGGCACTCCGCCCCCTGCCCTCGCCCGCCAGCGTGTGGAGACTGGCTTCCGCACCGGCGTGCGCGTGATCGACATCTTCACGCCGATCTGCTTCGGTCAGCGTCTCGGCATCTTCGCAGGTTCTGGCGTCGGCAAGTCGACGCTGCTGGCGATGCTCGCCGCCGCCGAAGCCTTCGACACTGTCGTCGTCGGCCTTGTCGGCGAGCGCGGCCGCGAAGTGCGCGAATTTCTTGAAGACACGATCGGCCCCAAGAGCCTTGCCAAAACCGTCGCCGTGGTCGCCACCAGCGACGAGAGCGCGATGATGCGCAAGCGCGCGCCGGAAATGTCCATGCGCGTCGCGGAATATTTTCGCGATCAGGGCCACCGCGTGCTTCTTGTCATCGACTCGATCACGCGTTTCGCGCATGCGCTGCGCGAGGTGGCCATCGGCATTGGTGAGCCGCCGGTCGCGCGCGGCTATCCGGCGTCCGTATTCACGGACCTGCCGAAGCTGCTTGAGCGCGCAGGTCCCGGCACGGATGGCCGCGGCTCCATCACGGCAATCCTTTCGGTGCTCGTTGACGGTGACGACCATAACGACCCGGTCGCGGACTCCATCCGCGGCATTCTCGACGGTCACATCGTGCTGAGTCGCAAGATCGGCGAGCAGGGCCGCTTTCCGGCGGTCGATCCGCTGGCGTCGATCTCGCGCCTTGCACCGAAAGCATGGACGAAGGAACAGCGCGCGCTGGTGATCAAGCTCCGCAGCCTCATAGCGCGTTTCGAGGATACGCGCGACATTCGGCTTCTTGGCGCCTACCAGCCTGGTGCAGATCCGGATCTCGACCTCGCGGTGAAGCAAGTGCCCCTTATCTACGAGGCCCTGACGCAGTCGCCGCAGGATGGCCCTTCGGCCGATCCGTTCGCCGATCTGGCGCGCTATCTGAAGAGCAGGGAGAGAGCCGGTGAAGAGCCTGATGAATAAGCTGAAGTTGCCGCGGCTCTCTCGGAAGGGTCGCGCCGCAGGCGCAGCGGGCTCCGCAACGGCCGCCACGGTCGGTCTCGCCCTGCTGTCCAAGTCGAAATACGACCGAGTTGATATCATGATCGGCGCGTTCGGCATCGGCCTTGGCATCACCTGCGCGACCTTCCCCTGGTACATCTTCTTCAACCAGGAAAAATTCGGCGTCCGCGAATTTTCCTTCAGCAACAAGGGGACCGGCTCGAGCTTTGCTGCGCCGGAAACTGCGTTCGCGCCGATCGGTGCACCATTCACGGCGGCAGAACTGCCGAAGATGAATCTCGACTTCTTCCCCACAGCGACAGTGCGGCCCGAGCGGAAGAAGCCGGCACCGGTGCCCCTCGCGGACCAGCCCTACCCTGCCGAGAAGCCCAGCTACGAACTCGTTTTCGTCGCCAATGGTCGTGCGCTGATCCAGGACGAGGACGGCCTGTGGGTGGTTCAGCGTGGATCGCGCCTTCCTGACTCCAGCAAGGTCGTGAAGATTGAGAAGCGCGGCGGCAAGTGGGTCCTGGTCAACTCCAACGACGCCACCATCGAAATGACCCACTGACGGACCTGGCGTCTTGCGCAAGGTACGCGCAAGACTGCCCTTCTAATGTGGCGCTACTCGTCGAAGGAGTAGCGATGCAGCCCGTTAATCTGTTCGAACTGGCGTCCCAGAAGGCCAAGTGGCTCGCGGTTCGCCAGACCGCCGTCTCAAGCAATATCGCCAACGCAAATACGCCCGGCTACGCCGCGGTGGACGTGCAGCCGTTTGAGGCAGTGCTGGATCAGAAGACCGTCTCCCTGCGCGCAACGCATGAGCGCCATCTCGCGTCCGCTGATTCGAGCACCGGCTTCCCGGTTCGCCAGTCCAATGACTCGGTCCCGATCATGCCCTCCGGCAATACGGTCACGCTGGAAAACGAGCTCATGAAGCAGGGCGAGGTCCAGCGCGACATGGAACTCAACACCGCCATCGTGAAGGCATTTCACCGAATGCTGCTGATGACGACGAAAGGTTGATCGCAATGGTGGATCCGCTCATCTCCTCCCTCAAGGTCGCCGCGTCTGGCCTCAGCGCCCAGTCTGAACGCCTGCGCGTCGTCACGGAAAACATGGCGAACGCCCAGTCGACCGGCAACACGCCCGGCGCCGACCCGTACCGGCGCAAGACCATCACCTTCACCGCCGAGCTCGATCGCGTCACCGGCGCACGCGCCGTGGAAGTTTCCTCGATCTCGACCGACAAGTCGCCATTTCGCATCGAGTACATGCCCGGCCACGAGGCGGCTGACGAAAACGGCTACGTGAAGATGCCGAACGTCAACATGCTCATCGAAATGGCCGACATGCGCGAAGCCAATCGCAGCTACGAGGCCAACCTGCAGTCGATCAAGCAGGCCCGCGAGCTGATCTCCATGACCATCGACCTGATGAGGAACCAGTAATGATCCCGGCACTTGGTGCAGTCGAAAAGACTGGTGCAGCTTCCTCCCTCGACGGGCTGGCGAACATTGCTGGTCCCGCCGTCAGGACGCCGAACGTCGCGCCTGAAAACACCTTCGCAGCGGCACTCGTCAATGTAACCGAAAACGCGGTGTCCACCCTGCGCGGTGCAGAGACCCTGTCGCTGAAGGCGCTTCAGGGCGAGGCGGATACCCGCGAGGTTGTCGATGCCGTGATGAGCGCGGAGCAGACGCTCCAGGCTGCCATCGCGATCCGTGACAAGATCGTCAGCTCGTATCTCGACATCAGCCGCATGGCGATCTGAGGAACCTGATCCATGAAAGCACTCGCCATTGCCGCGACCGGCATGAATGCGCAGCAGACCAATCTTGAGGTCATTGCGAACAACATCGCCAACATCAACACGACCGGCTACAAGCGCACCCGGGTCGAGTTCTCTGACCTGCTCTACCAGGTTGAGCGCTCGCAGGGCGTGCCGAGCCGCGCGAACCAGAACATGGTGCCGGAAGGCGCCCATATCGGCCTCGGCGTCAAGCTGACCGCCGTGCGCAGCGTTCACACCCAGGGCACGCTGAACCAGACTGGCAGCGCCTACGACGTTGCCCTCACGGGCAGCGGCTGGTTCCGCATCCAGGGTGCTGATGGTGAAGAGCTCTACACCCGCTCCGGCGCATTCAACACCAACGCCGAGGGCGTGCTTGTCACGCCGAGTGGCTACACCGTCCTAAGCGACGCCGGCGAGATCGTCATCGACGAAAACGCGATCAAGGTCACCATCAACCAGTCCGGCCAAGTCTACCAGACGCTTGCCGGCGACGATGGCGCAGAACAGGAAATCCTGATCGGCCAGCTTGCGCTCGCGACCTTCGTCAACGACGCGGGCCTGGAGCCGCTCGGCGACAACCTGTTCCGTGCGACCACCGCATCAGGCGAAGCCAACCAGGGTTTTGCCGGTGATGCAGGCTTCGGCCTGATCGAGCAGGGCTATCTTGAGTCGTCCAACGTCGACCCGGTGAAGGAAATCACCGAGATGATCACCGCGCAGCGCGCCTATGAGATGAACTCCAAGGTCATCAAGGCCGCCGATGAGATGGCATCGGTGATCACGCAGAGCATTCGATAGGCATTGAAGATGCGCCGCGCCAAGTGGAAGCAAGTTGTCGCCACCGCACTGCTGGTCGTCGCAGCCGCTGGTTCCCTGGCGCATGCGCAGCAGCAGATGGTGGTGGTGCCGAGCCGGATCATCTATCCGGGCGACGTCATCACGCCGGAGTCTCTCGACGAGGTGCCGCTGCGCCGCAAGCTGCGCGATCCAAACGCCATTGTCTATCGGCCCAAGGAGCTTGCCGGCAAGATCGCACGGCGCACGCTGCTGCCTGGACGCCTGATCCCTGTCGGGTCCGTGCGCGAGGCCTGGCTGGTCGAGCGCGGCGCCACCGTGCAGGTTGAGTTCCGCCACGGCCCGCTCGAGATCACCGTTTCGGGGGTCACGCTCGAGTCCGGCTCCGCGGGTGACCTGATCCGCCTGCGTAACGTCGATACCGGAGTGGTCTTCACCGGCATCGTCATGGAAGACGGTTCCGTGAGGGTTTCCGCATCATGAAGCGTGCATTCGCAGCAATCGTTGCCCTTGCTCTGGCCCTCGCGGCTCCGGTCAGTGCCGACGAACAGGCGGTCAACGGCCAGGCGCCTGAAGGCGAGCTTTATGGCGGTGCCGCCTATGGCGGTGTGCGCAGCTTCGACAGCCTGTCCGGCCAAAACTTCGTCAAGACGCGCCTCAAGGACATCGCCTCCCTGCAGAGCTCGCGCGACAACCAGCTCGTCGGCTACGGCCTCGTGATCGGCCTGCAGGGCACGGGCGACGGCCTGCGCAATTCGCCGTTCACCGAGCAGTCAATGCGCGCGATGCTGGAAAACCTCGGCATTTCGACCGAGGGCGGCCAGTCGCGCTCCAAAAACGTCGCGGCGGTGATCGTCACCGCCAGCATGCCGCCTTTCGTTCGCCCCGGCGCCCGCATCGACGTGACCGTCTCCTCGATGGGCGATGCGACTTCGCTCAAGGGCGGCACGCTTGTCATGACCCCACTGCGCGCACCGGACGGCGAGATCTACGCCGTTGCGCAAGGCCCGCTGATCGTCACAGGCTTCAACGCCCAGGGCCAGGCCGAGTCCGTCACGCAGGGCGTCCCGACTTCCGGCCGCGTCCCAAACGGCGCGATCATCGAGCGCGAGGTCCCGGCGACCTTCAATAACGACACGACGCTGACGCTCCAGCTCTTCAACCCGGACTATTCGACCGCCGTGCGCGTCACCGACGCGATCAACAACTATTCTAGGAGCCGCTTCGGGAAGCGCGTGGCGCAGGAGCAGGATTCACGCACCGTGTTGATCCAGCGTCCGAAGGGCATCACCACGGCGCGCTTCTACGCCGAACTCGAGAACATCGTGGTCGAGGCCGACGCGCCGGCCCGCGTGGTCGTGGACGAGCGGACCGGCACCATCGTTATCGGTTCGCAGGTTCGCATCTCGCGCGTAGCGATCAGCCACGGCACGATGACGGTCCGCGTCACCGAGATGCCGCGCGTCGTGCAGCCCGATCCGTTCTCGAAGGGTGAGACGGCTGTAGAGCCCTTCACCGAAATCGACGTTGATCAGCCTGATGCTCGCGTTGCCATGCTCAACGGCCCGGACCTCGACACGCTGGTATCCGGTCTCAACAAGCTGGGCGTGAAGCCGGAAGGCATCATCGCGATCCTGCAGGGCATCAAGACCGCAGGCGCGCTGCAGGCCGAACTGGTCGTTCAGTAAGGAGATGGCGATGAAGATGCCCCTCATCCCCACGGGCCGCAACTCGATCAGGGGCGCGCTGGCCACGGCCGCCCTCGCCGGCGTTGTCACCTTCGCCACTATCCCTGCCGGCGCCGAAACCTCCGATCCACTGGTCGGCAACCCGGTCACCACAGAAATGGATGACGACGTTCGCCGGTTCTGCTCGAACATCGCCGATGCTGCGCGCGACCGCCGCTACGCGCTCCAGCGCGCAGAACTCGAGACGCTTCAGAAGGAAGTCGACGAGCGCATCAAGGTGCTTGAGGAGCGTCGCGCCGAATATGAAGAGTGGCTCAAGCGCCGCAACGACTTCCTCGAGAAAGCCGAGAACAACCTCGTCGAGATCTACTCGCGCATGCGCCCCGACGCCGCAGCCGAACGGCTCGCCGAGGTGCAGGTCGAACTCGCTGCCGCCATCCTGATGAAACTCGAGACGCGCAAGGCAGGCGTCATCCTCAATGAAATGGACAGCAAGGCGGCTGCGTCGCTGACCTCCATTATGGCCAGCGCCACCCGCAGGCAGGACCCGTCATGACAACCGGAACCCGTTCGCTTTTCAACCTCCTGGCCTTGTCGACGGTCCTGGCCATCGCCGGCTGCAACACGACGCCGCCGCAGGAGATCAACCGCGCGCCTCAGCTGTCGCCGGTCGGCTACGGCGTCGGCGACCCGAAGTCGGTCTACACCTATCCGGAACCTGCCAAGGCCCACAGCCGCCGCTATTCGCTGTGGGACGACCGCCAGTCGAAGTTCTTCACCGATGCACGCGCCCTGCGCGCCGGCGACATCCTGACCGTCGACATCAGCATCAACGACCGCGCCCGCGTCAGCAATGAATCGCAGCGCAAGCGCACGGCTGCACGCGGCCTCGGCTTTGGCGCCGATTTCACCTGGCTTGGTCTCGGCACCGCGGGCAGTGCGTCGGCGGACGTCGACTCGTCGACCGATTCGAAGGGCTCGGGCGCCATTGCCCGGTCGGAGAACATCCGCCTGCAGATTGCGGCGGTCGTCACCGACGTCCTGCCGAACGGCAACCTCGTCATCAGCGGCACGCAGGAAGTTCTTGTGAATGAGGAGATGCGTGTCCTTACGATCACCGGCATCGTGCGCCCGTCGGATATTGGCGCGGCGAACACAGTGTCCTATGAGCGGATCGCCGAAGCCCGAATCTCCTATGGCGGCCGCGGCCGTATCTCCGAGGTCCAGCAGCCGCCTTACGGCCAGCAATTCCTCGACAACGTCCTGCCCTTCTGACGGAAACGCGAAATGGCGATCGTCGACGATACCCAGCCAGAAAAGAAGGAGCCTTCGCGCATTGTGCAGATCGGCGTCCTCGCCGGCCTGACCGTTGTTGCTTTGGCGATCGGCTGGGGATCGGGGCTCTACCTGTCCAGCAAGGCGCCACAGGCGCCCGCCGCGATCGAGCCCGCGCCTGCGCCCGAGGGAATCAAGCTCGCGGAAGAAGCCGGCGCGCTCGGTCTCGTCCATCTCGAGCCCATCATGACGAACCTCTCCGGACCGTCCGGCATGTGGGTGCGCATGGAAGCGGCACTCGTCTTCGAGGGCAAGCCGGACGCGAAGATCGCGCAGATCGTGCAGCAGGACATCCTCGCCTACCTGCGCACCCTCAAGGCCCACCAGGTCGAGGGAGCGAGCGGCTTCCAGCACCTGAAAACTGACCTCGAAGAGCGTGCCTCCATCCGCAGCGGCGGCAGGGTGAAGCAGCTTCTCATCCGGACACTGCTTTTCGAATGATCCGTCACGCCCTCACGACGCTCGCGCTTCTCATTGCGGCTGCAACGCCGGCTGCTGCCCAGCAGCTCAATCTCGGCGGCATCACCGAGCAGCTCGAGGGGCAGACCATCGGCACGATCATTCAGATGTTCGGCCTGCTGACGGTGCTGTCGCTGGCGCCGGGCATCCTGATCATGGTGACGAGCTTCACGCGCTTCATCATCGTCTTTTCGATCCTGCGCTCGGGCATGGGTCTGCCTTCCACCCCAGCAAACCTTATCCTGATCAGCCTATCGCTGTTCATGACGTTCTACGTCATGGCGCCGACCTTCGACCGCGCCTGGAACGAGGGCGTCCAGCCGCTGGTCAACAACCAGATCGGCGAGGCCGAAGCGCTCCAGCGCATCTCCGACCCGTTCCGCGACTTCATGGTCGCCAATGTCCGCGACAAGGATTTCGACCTGTTCGTCGACCTCGCCCGCGAGCGCGGCCAGACCGACATTTCGGTCGAGAACGCCGACCTGCGCGTTCTCATCCCGGCCTTCATGATCTCCGAAATCCGCCGCGGATTCGAGATCGGCTTCCTCATCGTCCTGCCCTTCCTTGTCATCGACCTGATCGTCGCGACGATCACCATGTCGATGGGCATGATGATGCTGTCACCGGTCGTGGTGTCCCTGCCCTTCAAGATCTTGTTCTTCGTGCTGATCGACGGCTGGAACCTGCTGGTGGGCAGCCTGGTCCGATCGTTTGCGTGACGCGAATCACCATCTATTAACCATATAATTTCGTTAAAGATTTACCATATCCCTTACCCTTTTAGCAGGGTTTGGCGCCTAGAACTCGTGGCTAAGGGGCAGATCGGAACTCACGGATATTCCTGACTGATCTGGCATGATGCCACGCCACTTCGCCGGCTGGGTCCGGCATGTTGTTCGAGTATCGAGTTTCAAGGCGTACACATGTCCAGCTTGAACACCAATGCGTCCGCAATGACGGCGCTGCAGACCCTCTCGCTCACTAATAAGAACCTCGCGACCACCCAGAGCCGCATTTCGACCGGCTTCCGTGTTGCCGAAGCAAAGGACAATGCCGCTTACTGGTCGATCGCGACCACGATGCGTTCCGACAACAAGGCGAACTCGGTCCTCCAGGACGGTCTGGGCCTTGGATCTGGTAAGGTCGATGTTGCCTATACGGCTGTAAATAAGGCTATCGAAGTCGTCGATCAGATCAAGGAAAAGGTCCTTCTGGCAAAGACTGCAGGGGCCGAAGATCGCGCAAAAATCCAGAGCGAAATCGACACCTACATTGCGCAGTTGAAGGACAACATCGCGGGCGCAAACTACGCTGGTTCGAATCTTATTCAGACCGACTCCGATAGTACGACTGATACGAAGCTCACGGTGTTGTCATCGTACGCTCGTACCGGCACAAATGGTGCGGTGAAGACCGGCACCATCGAAGTCGACTACTCTACTATCCGGCTTATCGACGTGCAGACCGGTGCGGACGCGGAGGGTATCCTCGACAAGCAGGGCGCAGAAGGTATCAGCATTCTTGATATTGACGTCACGGACCTCAGCGGCCTGACTAACTACGATGCAGACGATGAAGCGGCATCGTTCGACGCCATTTTGACTGACATCGAGACGGCTCTGTCGAAATTGGCGACCGGCGCCGCTGAACTCGGTGCCGCGAAAGCGCGCATCGACCTCCAGAAGGACTTCGTCTCGGCCCTCACCGACGCGATCGACCGCGGCGTTGGCCAGCTCGTCGATGCTGACATGGAGAAGGAGTCGGCTCGTCTCTCGGCTCTGCAGGTTCAGCAGCAGCTGGGCATTCAGGCTCTGTCGATCGCAAACTCCAACACGCAGAATATCTTGTCGCTCTTCCGTTAATGGAAGCGACATAACAAAGCACCAGCACGTGCGGCGTCGCGCTTTTCACGAGCGCGACGCCGTTTTTCGTCATGGTTTGTTTTTATATCACCAGTCCAGGCGAGTAATTAATCAGACGTTTACCATGCTTGTTAGCGGCGGTGTAAATATTTCTATTGCAGAGTGCGAATAAGGGGCAGATCGGAACAGACATAATTTCCTGACTGATCTGGCATGATGCCACGCCACTTCGCCGGGGTTGACCGGCATGCTGTTCGAGTATCGAGTTAAAGGCGTACACACATGTCCAGCTTGAATACCAATGCGTCCGCAATGACGGCACTGCAGACCCTCTCGCTTACCAACAAGAACCTGTCGACGACGCAGAGCCGCATTTCCACCGGCTTCCGGGTCTCCGAAGCCAAGGACAACGCTGCGTACTGGTCGATCGCAACTACCATGCGCTCAGACAACAAGGCGAACTCTGTCCTCCAGGACGGCCTCGGTCTCGGTGCTGGTAAGGTCGACGTTGCCTACACCGCGGTGAACAAGGCGATCGAAGTCGTCGACCAGATCAAGGAAAAGGTCCTGCTTGCCAAGACCGCAGGCGCGGAAGATCGAAAGAAAATCCAAAGCGAGATCAATACTTACATTAAGCAGCTGGAAGACAACATCGCCGGCGCAAACTACGCGGGCTCCAACCTTATCCAGACCAGCTCGACCGATACGGCAAACACGAAGCTGTCGGTACTAACGTCGTACGGACGCACCGGCACCAATGGGGCAGTACAGACGGGGACCATCGAGGTCTCATTTGCGGATGTTCGCCTAATCGATAGCGGTGCTGACACAGGCATCTTGGACGCTAACGGCACCGCTTCTGGGCGCTCGATCCTTAATATCGCAGTTGACGGCGCCGGTTTTACCGCTGCTACCGGTGCAACGGACGCCGTCAAGTTTGATAACCTTCTTACTGACATCGAAACTGCTCTCTCCAAACTCGCAACTGGCGCCGCAGAGCTTGGCGCTGCAAAGGCTCGGATCGACCTGCAGAAGGACTTCGTCTCGGCCCTAACCGACGCGATTGACCGCGGCGTTGGCCAGCTCGTAGATGCAGACATGGAGAAGGAGTCGGCTCGTCTCTCAGCTCTGCAGGTTCAGCAGCAGCTGGGCATCCAGGCGCTGTCGATTGCCAACTCCAACACGCAGAACATCCTGTCGCTGTTCCGCTAAGCGGTCGTTCTCACGACCGTAAAGCCTAAGAACAAAGAGCCGCACTCCCCGGGGTGCGGCTTTTCTCGTTTTGGAGCCCGTTATTCAATCGTTAACCATACTTCTTTGCCAGCCGCTAACCATTCCTGTTCATACTCTTCCTCACAGAACGATCGCAATTTCGTTCCGGAGGCATGACGCCTGTCCGATCTGCCGGCTAGCCGGCATGTAGTTTATGAGTACGAAGTACAGGGCGTACAATCCATGTCGAGCTTGAACACGAATGCCGCCGCAATGACGGCGCTGCAGACCCTTTCTGCTACCAACAAAAACCTCGCTACCGTTCAGAACCGTATTTCCACCGGGTTCCGCGTCTCGGAAGCAAAGGACAATGCCGCTTACTGGTCCATTGCGACGACTATGCGTTCCGACAACAAAGCCAACTCTGTCCTGCAGGACAATCTTGGCCTCGGCGCCGGTAAAGTCGACGTTGCTTACACGGCGATGAACAAGGCCATCGAGATCGTGGACCAGATCAAGGAAAAGGTCCTGATGGCAAAGACGGCCAGCGCCGAGGACCGGGCCAAGATCCAGAGCGAGATTTCGACTTACATCGCTCAGCTCGAGGATAATATCAGCGGCGCGAACTATGCCGGTTCGAATATCCTTAAGACGAATTCCGGCACCGCGAATGCAAAGTTGACAATCCTCTCATCCTACACTCGCGATGCCGGCGGCGCAGTTACGACGGGAAAAATCGAGATTGCGTTGAGCAATGTGCGCCTCCTCGACACGAACGCCACTCCCGCTGGCATACTGGACGGTACAAACACCACCTCCAATATCGCCTTGACCGCTCTGAACGTAACGAACCTTGCGGGCGTCAGCGGCGGCGACGAGGCAACCCAGTTCGACAACCTGTTGACCCATGTGGAAAAGGTTCTGGCAGACCTCTCCACGGGTGCATCGGAACTCGGTGCCGCAAAGAAGCGCATCGATATGCAGATGGAGTTTGTTTCTGCGCTCCAGGACGCCATCGACCGCGGCGTGGGCCAACTCGTCGACGCCGATATGGAGAAGGAATCCGCCAAGTTGTCCGCCCTTCAGGTGCAGCAGCAGCTCGGCATTCAGGCGCTGTCGATCGCCAACTCCAACAGCCAGAACATCCTCGCGCTGTTCAAGAACTAAACTCACCCGCAACAGCGATTTGAATGGCCGCGCCCTCGGGCGCGGCTTTTGGCGTTGGGGCACCGACCACTGATTAACGCCTGCTTAACCATGCCTGCATAGAAATGGTTAACCATACCGGTTTGCATTTCTGGAAGGGCACAACGTGTCGAGCATTATTACGAACCCGTCCGCAATGACGGCTCTTCAGTCACTCACCGCCGTCAACAAGCAGCTTGCGACGGTCCAGAATCGCATTTCCACCGGCTTTCGCGTCGCTGAGGCCAAGGACAATGCCGCCTACTGGTCCATTGCGACGACCATGCGGTCGGACAATAAGGTGCTATCCACGGTCCAGGACTCGCTGGGGCTGGGCGCTAGCCGTGTCGACACGGCCTACACAGCGATCAACAAGATCATCGATACGGTTGACGAGATTAAGCAAAAGGTTCTGTCCGCTGTTGGGGCAAGCGAAGGCGACAAGGCAAAGATCCAGTCGGAGATTGAGAGTTTTAAGTCTCTCCTGAAATCGATGGCCGAGAACGCAAGCTTTTCCGGCCAAAATTGGCTCGCGGTCAATTCTGCCGTAGCCGACGGGCATCCGGCAGCCGGCGTTCACCGCGACACCGAGATCGTGTCTTCCTACTCACGCGACAACAGTGGCGCGATCCTCCTCGGCAAGATCACCATCAAGGTCGACACCATCAAGCTATACGACGCTGCGGCCACGACCAACGAGACGAAGGGGATACTCGAAGGCCTGCGTCTCGGAACAACCGGCATTAGAGCCAACGCCGCGTCTATGCCGGCCGGCGGCGCTACGCTGGGTGCCAACGACGGATATGCGGTCTCGAGCTTGACGGTCGTCGGCTACACCGATGCGCAATTGCAGCAGATGCTGACGGTCATCGATGAAACGCTGGTCGACCTCACCAACGCCGCAACCCATGTCGGCGCCGCGAAGAAGCGCATCGACATGCAAAAGGAGTTCGCCTCAAGTCTGATGGACTCGATCGACCGTGGCGTCGGTCAGCTCGTTGATGCCGACATGGAGGAAGAGTCCACCCGCCTTCAGGCCCTGCAGGTTCAGCAGCAGCTGGGCATCCAGGCGCTGCAGATCGCCAATTCGCACGCCCAGAGCATCCTGTCGCTGTTCAAGGGCTGACCTGGGCTTTCAGCCGCCCCTTCCCCGGGCCGTCCTCGTGGCGGCCCGAAATCATTTTCGCACAAGCTTCATTGCTTAGGTTGCCGCTGGGTGTTTCCGGAGCATGAAGCTTTGCCTGAGCAGATCAAGTCCATCATCGACAACCTTCGCGGCCTCGGTCCCAAGCGCCTCGCCATGATGGGCGGGGCCGCCGCGATCATCATGGCCGTCGTGCTGACGGCTGCGATCTATCTCAACCGTCCCGCCTACGAGACGCTCTATGTCGGCCTCGACCGCAACGATGTCGGTCAGATCGGCGCCGTCCTGAGCGAGGCGGGGATCCGTTATGACGTGTCGAGCGACGGCACGTCCGTGATGGTAGCGGCCGGCAAGACCGGCCAGGCGCGCATGCTGCTGGCCGAGCGCGGCCTGCCGACCAGCTCGAACGCAGGCTACGAGCTCTTCGACAATGTCGGCTCGTTCGGCCTCACCTCCTTCATGCAGGAGGTGACCCGCGTGCGTGCGCTCGAGGGCGAGATCGCCCGCACCATCCAGTCGATCACGGGCATCAAATCCGCCCGCGTCCATATCGTAATGCCGGAGCGCGCCTCGTTTCGCCGCGAGGAGCAGGCGCCGACCGCTTCGGTCGTCATCCGCGCCGACCGCGCCGAAGGCATGAAGGCAGCGCTTGCCATCCGTCACCTCGTGGCGGCTGCAGTTCCGCGCCTGCAGGCCGACAAGGTCACCGTCCTCAACGCGACGGGCGAGTTGCTTGCCGCCGGCGACGATCCGAACAACTCCAGCGTCGCGCGCTCCCTTACGGTCGAGCGCACCGTCGAGACCCAGATCGAGGAAAATATCCGTCGCGCGCTGGCGCCGTACCTTGGCCCGGAAAACTTCCGCGCCAGCGTCAAGGCCGACGTCAACACCGACATGCGCCAGATCGAGGAAACGATCTTCGATCCTGAATCGCGCGTCGAGCGTTCGGTCCAGATCGTCCGCGCCAACGACCAGTCGAACCAGCGCCAGTCCGCACCGCCGACCACCGTGCAGCAGAACCTGCCGGAAGAGGATCTGGCGGCGACCGAGGGTCCGGCTTCGTCAGAACAGCGCGAGCGCCGCGAAGAGACCACCAACTACGAGCTCAACTCCAAGCGCGTCGCCACCGTCAGCAATGGCTACACCGTCGAGCGCCTGTCGATCGCCGTCGTGGTCAACCGCGAACGCCTGCTTGCAGTCCTCGGCGAGAATGCAACGCCCGAACAGGTCGCCGACCGCATTGCCGAGATCGAGAAGGTCGTGGCGTCCGCCACCGGCTTCGATGCGAACCGCGGCGACGTGATCAACGTCTCTTCCGTCGAGTTCATGGAAGGCCTTGCCGGCGTCGAGGCGACCGAGCCGGGCATCATGGAGACGCTCAGCCGCCACCTCGGCACCATCATCAACGCGACCGCCTTCATCGTCGTCGTGTTCCTCCTCTCCTGGTTCGGCCTGCGTCCGCTGGTCGCCGCCGTGACCAAGAAGGAAGGTGCAGATGCCATGAACTTCGACGATCTCCAGCTGTCGCTGCCGAACCCGCTGGACAACCTGCAGCTGCCGGATCCGCTCGCAGACGCGGATGGCCTGGGTATGGGCATCGGCTATGGCGGCAGCCCGTTCCCGGATAACATGGCGGATGACATCCGCTTCAAGCTGAAGCCGGCGCCGCAGGATCGCCTGGCGCAGATGGTCGACCTCAACGAGGAACGCTCTGCAATGATCCTGCGCAAGTGGGCTAGCGAGGAGCTTGCAGCGTGACGGCCTCGCCAGCTCTCGCAGCAGCCCTGAAGGACTTCGGCGCGCCGCGACGAGCGGCGGCCGAGCCGTTCTCGATGCCGGCTGCGTTTCCCGAGCCCATCGACTTCGCCGCGCCCGCATTCGAGGCACCCGAAGTTCCGGACTTCCCCGAGTTGCCGCCGGTCCCGGAGGTCGACACCGAGGCCCTGATCGCCGAGGCCGTCGCCAAGGCGGAGGCGGAGCTTACCGAACGCCTGATCAGGGAACATCAGGACGCGCTCCAGCTCGAGCGCGACCGGCATGCCGAGGAACTCGAGGTGCTGGAGCGCCGGCTCGCCGAGGAGACGGCAGCTCAAATCCAGACCGCCATCGCGGACATGGAAAAGCGGGTCGTCGACCTGACGGCGGCCGTTACGGCGCGCATCCTCGGCACAGTGCTTACCGAGGACGTGCGCGAGCGCTCGCTGGAGCGGCTGGCCTCCCTCATCACCGAAGCGCTGCATGACGAGGAGTCCGTCCGCATCAAGGTGTCGGGCAGTGCACCCCTATTCGAGGCGCTCAAGGAAAAGCTGCCCAATTACGCGTCGCAGTTCGACTTTACCGAAAGCATCGGCATGGATCTCTCCGTCACCATTGACGACAGCATGTTCGAGACGCGGCTCGCCGAGTGGTCCGCCGCCCTCGCGGAGGCGATCGAATGAGCGGGGCGGACCAGGACCAGCGGCACGGCGAGATCGTCATCGTTCGTCGTGGCGGACACGATGATCATGGTCATCACGGCGGCGCGTGGAAGATCGCGTTCGCTGACTTCATGACGGCACTGATGTGCCTGTTCCTCGTCATGTGGCTGATCAACGCCACCAATGAGGAAACCAAGGCGTCGATTGCCAGCTATTTCAACCCAATGGCGCTGACCGACACCGCGCCGAGCAGCAAGGGCCTGGAAGAGCCGGACGAAACCACACCTGCGCGCGAAGAGGTCAGCACCGATCTGGAGAAGGCCGCGACGGATCCGCTCGATACCTTCGACCAGAAGGCCGGCCCGGCCAAATTCGCGAATTCGAAGGACATGGCGGAAACGCGCCAGACGTCCGACGAACACCTGTTCTCCGATCCCTACGCCGTCCTTGCCGAGATCGCGACACAGACGGCAATGCTGCAGAACGTGTCGGCCAAGGGCGACGGCGGCGCGCAGACTTCCGGCCCGGCAACCGGCGCGCAGGGCGGCGAGTCCTACCGCGACCCGTTTGCACCTGATTTCTGGTCCAAGGAGATCGGCGAACCCCTCGACGAAGAAGAGATCGAGGCCTTCCGTGAGCGCGACGAGGATGAACAGCCTCAGGAAGAAACTGCTACAGCCGAGTCATCCGACGAGCTACCGGTGAACGAGCCGGTCGGCGAAGCTGCTGCCGCGCAGGCCGAACAGGCCGCCGAAGCCATGCCGAGCCAGGAAGTGGTGAAGCAGGCGGAGCAGATCAGCCGCGAGCTGCGTGAGGCTTTCGGCAAGGATTCCGAACTGAACAAGGCTCTGAACGTGGTCGCGACCGACAAGGGCGTCGCGATCTCCGTCACCGACGAGCTCAACTACGGCATGTTCGAGATCGGCTCGGCCGTGCCGAAGGGCGAACTCGTGCGCGCGATGGAGCGCATCGCCAAGACGCTCAACGAGCATCCCGGCAAGATCCGCATCAATGGCCACACCGACGCGCGCCCGTTCCGCAGCCAGTCCTATGACAACTGGCGCCTGTCGACCGCGCGTGCGCATACGGCCTACTACATGCTGGTGCGCGGCGGCCTCGACGAGGCTCGTGTGAAGGAAGTCGCGGGCTTTGCCGACCGCCAGCTCAAGGATCCGGAAAACCCGTTCTCCGACCGCAATCGCCGCATCGAGATCCTGCTGGAGACCGATGGATGATGAGGCGCTCCTGCCAGATCCTGCGGGCTCTTGCCCTCGGCATCTGCTGGGTGGGGCATGCGACGGCGGACACCCAAAATACGGGACTCCAGCCATACCAGATGGTGCGCTCGCTCCAGCTGGTGCAGGACCGCATCGCCAGCGGCGATCACGCCTCGCTGCCGATGCAGAAGAAGCTGCTGGAGCTGATCGACCTGCGTCTGCGCACGGCAGGCGAGGAAGATTTCAAGGATAGCCGCAACGTTCAGGCGCTGATGATCTACGCGATGAGCGGCGGCAACCCGTCGACCGTTGCGACCAGCCTCGCCCGGCCGGAGCTGCCTGATGCCGATCGCGACGCCGGCGCTGGGATCCTCGCCTATCTGGTCGGCGACGTAAACCAGGCGCGCGCTGCGCTGGATTCGATCGATCCGGTCAAATATCCGGACGAGATCTCCGCCTTCCTGTCGCTGATTAAGGGCTCTGTCCTTGCGTCGGAGGAGTATGACGCGGCGATTTCGCATCTCGACCGTGCTCGGCTACTCGGCCCCGGCACGCTGATCGAGGAGGCCGCTCTGCGCCGCACGGTGTCCCTGGCCGTCGCAAAGCGCGATGCAACGCGATTTCTCGCCGTGTCGGAGCAGTACGCCCGGCGGTTCCTGCGCTCGCCCTATGCGGCGCAGTTTGCCGAGGCTTTCATCGCCGGCGTCGTCGAACTCCGCAGCGAACTCGACCTCAACGGCCTCGACCAGACGATCGCCTGGATGACCGGCGAGCAGGCACGCACGATCTATCTGCGACTCGCGCGCCGGGCCGCAATCGACGGCGACAAGCAGCTTCTGGCCTATGCTTCGAAACGCGCGAGCGAGTACCCGCCTTCGGAGGCAGAAAGCGACCCGCGTGCCGAACTGTACTCCAGCATCTCCACGGTGACGTCCGACGCCGTCACAGAGACGCTCAACCGTCTTGAAGGCCTTGATGGCAGCGGCCTGACCCAGAAGGATCGCGCGCTGCTCAAGGCTGCCAAGACGGTCGCAAATGAAGTCGTGGCGCCCGTGAAGCCAACAGCATTGCCCGCCTTCGAACAGCCGGAGGCGGAAGATGCACCTGAGGATACGAGCGGCATCGTCGAGACGACGCGTGCCCGGCTTCAGGCGATCGACAAGCTCCTTGAGGAGACAGCACAATGAACATGACCGTTGCCCTCCCCGGTCTAGCCGTTGCCACCGCCGGTCAGCCAGCTGCCCGCGGCTCGCAGGGAGATGAGGACGCGAAGAGCTTCGATAATCTCCTCGCGCCGGCAGCCGCAGAAGACCGCCCGTCGCAGGGCAACCGCAGGAAAGCCGAGGCCGCCGAGGCAAAGCCGACCTGGTCGAACTCGTCGACGGCTGCCGCGCAGGAGTCTGAGGGGGATGCCCCCGTACTGGACGGTGCCCCTGCGCTCGACGAGGAAACAGAATCAGATGCCGAAGCTGCACTCGCGTTGCTGCTGACCGACGCACCAGATCCCGCCAACAAGCCTCAGCCGTCGCTCGACGGGGATGTGCCGCCCGTTCAGGCCGACGCTGGCGATGACGGGCTGTCCGGCAAGCCGGACCCCGCGCGCAAGCTGCTTGATGCGCTGGCGAGGGTGAGCGAACGCGCCGAGCAGGCCGCGAAGGAGAGTGTCGCTGCCCCGGACGTCGAGCAACAAGCCGTTGATGCGGGAGAACCTGTTTCCGAGCCGAGGGCGAGCACTGGCGAAAAGCCTGCCATGACGCAGACCGCATCCTCGGTCGTGCAAATTGCGAACAACGCGTCGCAGGACCAGCAGCGAAGCGGGGAGCGCGGCGCTGGCAATCGCGGTCAGCAGAAGACGGTCGCGACCGCCGAACGGCCCGGGCAAGCACAACCGGCGGCCGCAGACGAGCCGGTCAAGCAGGGCAACGCATCTCCGACGCAGGTCGCCAACAATTCATCGGACGACGCATCGTCAACGCGTCCCAAGACGACGCTGCCTCTGCAGGGGCAGTCGGCACAACTCGCCGGAAAGGTTGATGTCGTCGGCTTCAGCGCGGCCATGGCTCCGTCTCCGGGCCAGACCCTCAGCGTAACCTCCGCAGGTGTCGTGGCGGCCATCGATGCCGAGCCGACATGGCGTCAGGCACTCGTTGGTACAGCTTCCCTTGGAGCCACTCCGGGCACCGCCGCCCAGTCCGGAACGAGCACCCTCAAGATCCAGCTGAACCCCCTGGAACTTGGGATGGTGACGGCCCGCTTGACGGCCACCGGAGAACAACTTGCGATTGAAATCCAGGTCCAGTCGAGCGAGGCCCACAGACGCCTCTCAAGCGATCATGACGCCATCGTGAAGGCGCTGCGCGCTGTTGGCTACGACGTCGACCGGGTGATCATCCAGCAGTCTCCGTCGAGCGCGAATGCGAGCAACCAGCAGGCCAATACCGACAGCCGCGGCAGCGATGCTTTCGACCAGGCGGCAAAGCAGGGTGACCATGCAGGCAACGGCCAGGAAAGAGGCAGGACGGCAGGTGGAAATGCGGAAGGCATTGCCCAGAGCGACCAGGTGGCTGATCGTTCTTCTGGCGGCATTTACATCTAGCGTTTTCACCACAGCCGCAGTTGCAAGCACGGCGCGCTGCGAGGCGGAAATCCTGCGTGCCGCCGTGCGGCACAAGGTGCCGGTCGGCGTTCTCTACGCCGTGGGGCTGACGGAGACCGGCCGAAAGGGCAGCCTCTACGCCTGGGCGCTCAACATCGAGGGACGCGCCGTCTATCCGCGCTCACCGCAGGACGCCGTCCGCACGTTTGAAAGCGCGCGGAGAGAAGGCAAGAAGCTGATCGATCTCGGCTGCATGCAGATCAACTATCACTATCATTCCCAACAGTTTTCCGGCGTCAGGCAAATGCTGGATCCTGCGCGGAACGTCGACTACGCGGCCCGCTTCCTGGCCGACCTGAAGAAGCGTCACGACTCATGGGCGATGGCTGTTGCCCGCTATCATGCGGGCCCCAACAACGACCCTGCACAGCAGCGCTACATCTGTCGGGTGATCACGAATCTGGTCACCACGGGCTTCGGAAATTGGACGCCCGAAGCACGAAAGTTCTGCAACTCATAGTTGCTTTTCGCTGTCGTTCCGAGACCCCTCAGACTCCCAAAAACCACCCCACAAAATCTGACCATTGTGGGGGATTCACCCGTGCGAGTAACCCTTTGTGAACAATTTTGGGCAACTGATTCGGAGGCGGGCCGATGATAGTGATTGTCGACGAGCGCGAGCTCGTTAAGGACGGTTATCAATCACTTTTTGATCGCGAGGGTGTCGCGAGCGCGGGGTTTGGCCCCGACGAGTTTGGAGAGTGGGTCTCCAGCGTTTCGGATGACGACCTCAAGGCAGTGCACGCATTCCTGATCGGGGAGGCGTCGAGCAGCATCGTCTCGCCGCGCCAGATCCGCGACCGCACCACGGCTCCGGTGATCGCGCTTCTCGAGCAGCAGTCGCTCGAGCAGACGCTGAAGCTGTTCGAGGCCGGCGTCGACGACGTGGTCCGTAAGCCGGTTCACATTCGCGAAATCCTGGCGCGCATCACGGCAATCCGCCGCCGCGTTCAGGAGGAGAAGCCTTACTCAGAGTTCGGACCGCTGCGCATCTTCATGGACGGCCGCGATCCGGAAATCGAGGGCCAGCCGCTGCCGCTGCCGCGCCGCGAACGCCGCATCCTCGAGTATCTGGCGATGAACGCGGGCCGTCGCGTAACCAAGAGCCAGGTCTTCGGCGCGATCTACGGCATCTTCGACGAGGACGTCGAAGAGAACGTCGTCGAAAGCCACATCAGCAAGCTGCGCAAGAAGCTGCGTGAGCGCCTCGGATACGACCCGATCGATTCGAAGCGTTTCCTCGGCTACCGGCTCGTAGCGTGATCATCCCTGGCGCCTGCGATCACGAGGACGCAGGCGCTGGCCAGCTTCACGCAAGACAGAACAGCTAGTCTCACTCCAAGCTGTCTGAATCTTCAGGAGAAGAACCCATGAGCTTGTATGGCATGATGCGCACCGGCGTGTCTGGCATGAACGCACAGGCCACCCGCCTTGCAACCGTTGCGGATAACATCGCCAACTCCGGCACCCACGGCTACAAGAAGGCAAGCGTGGCGTTCTCCTCGCTGGTCGTGCCGAATACCGGCACGAGCTACGTCTCGGGCGGCATCTCCACGCAGGTCCGCTACGACATGAGCGCTGGTAACCTGCAGTATACGACCTCCGTCACCGACCTTGCCATCGATGGAAACGGCTTCTTCGTCGTCCAGGACGCAGCAGGAAAGCCCTTCCTCTCGCGTGCCGCCTCTTTCATCCCTGACGGCAACGGCAACCTGGTGAATGCCGCCGGCTACTACCTCATGGGCCGCAGCTATGCGCTCGGCGAGCCCGGAACGACCACCACATACGGCGACTATGAACGGGTTACCATTCCAACGACGGGTTTGGAACGAGTAGCTTCCACAATGGGCAAATTGGCATCAAATCTTCCGTTTGATGCGCCGGTGTACGCGCCCATGCTACCTGCGCCCGGCGACGTTACCAAGTTGCCCTCGGCCAACCCTGCCAATGATGCCGACATTCGCGCGGGCATGGAGGCCGGCTCGATCTTCAAGTCTGGCTTGACTGCAATCGGATACGCCGGCGAAGCAATTCGACTGGACATTTACTTCACGAAGATTGCAGACAATCAGTGGGAAGTCGCTGTCTTTTACCAACCCGACGCATCCACGGCCACGGCGTTTCCATACATTGACCCTGTCACAGGCGCCCCTGCGACGGCCCCTCTCGAAAAGATGGACCTGACTTTTGATCCGACTACCGGAAATCTAGTCGCAGGATCCAGCACCGAACTCGTCCTTGATCTGCGGCCGGCTCCTGCTGGTAAGGATCTCAACGGCGAAAGAATTTCGGTCGACCTGAGCGACATGCGCCAGCTGGCGACAGACTATACGCCGCTGGCAGCCGAAATGAACGGGTCTCGTCCGTCGGCGATCGATCGCATCGTTATCGACGAAGACGGCATCTTGTCGGTTCAGTACGCAAACGGCGCGATGGAGAAACTCTATCGCCTCGACCTTGCCTATGTGCAGAGCCCGGATCAGCTGTCAGTGCTGCCCGGCAACGTGTTCCAGGAAGGTCTCCAGTCGGGACAGGTGAAGTTCGGCAAGCCGAATGAGATTTCTCTTGGCGCCGTCAAGTCCGGTGCCGTCGAGAACTCCAACGTCGATATCGCTGAGGAACTCACCAACATGATCGAGTCCCAACGCAACTACACCGCAAACTCGAAGGTCTTCCAGACCGGCGGCGATCTCATGGATGTTCTGGTCAACCTGAAGCGATAGGTGATCAGCTGGGGTAAGGGAACTGGGGAATAATGTCACTTTCAACTGCACTGAATATCGCGCAGAACTCGCTCCTTAACTCCCAGCGACAGACCACGGTCGTCTCCAAGAACATCGCGAACGCGTATAACGAGAACTACTCGAGGCGAACCTCTATCGTCTCGAGTCTCGCGCCTGGGAACCGGATTGCCGAAGTGCGGCGGGCGACCGACGAAGCACTCTTCAGGCAGAACCTGAACGCGCTTTCGGGATGGACGGCTCAGAGCACGATCGTCAACGGTCTCGACAGGCTGAATCTTGCAGTTAACGGCGTCGACAATGCCACGTCGCCGGCGACGCTTCTTGGCAAGATGCAGGAAGCGATCCAGCTTTATTCGTCAACGCCCTCCAACCGTACGCTTGGTGAGAATGCGATCGAGGCAGCGCGCAGCCTCGTGCGCTCCCTCAATGACGGCACGAGCCAGATCCAGAAATTCCGTGCCGAAATGGATAGCCAGATCGCGCTCGGAGTAGCTGAACTCAACACGCTGCTTGCCCAGTTTCAGAAGGTTAATGACGAGATCAAGCTCGCGACCACTTCTGGACGTGAGGCCCTCGACGCATACGACCAGCGCGACGAGCTGCTCAGCCGCATTGCCGAGCTTGTGCCGATCTCGACGATTACCAGGGCCAACAACGACATGATGATCGTGACGGCCGACGGCATGACGTTGTTCGAGTCAACTCCGCGGTCAATTCAGTTCACCGCGACGCCGATCTTTGCCAGCGACACGGTCGGCAGTCAGATCCTGGTGGATGGTGTACCTCTGTCGCCTGGTAACGGTGCAAATACGAATGCCGGCGGCACGCTGGCTGCGATGCTTCAGCTGCGCGATGACTACGCTGGCGGTCTCCAGGCTCAACTTGATGAGGTTGCGCGTGGTCTCATCCTGGCCTTCTCCGAAGAAGACCCGAACACCCCCGGCAGCTTCAGCGCAGGTCTGTTCGTCTCGGTCGACCCCTCGGTCGACCTCACAACGGCCGACAGGAAGACGGGGCTCGCCGGGAAGATCGCGATCAACCCGGATGTCGATCCAATCAAGCTGCGCGACGGCATCAACTACGACATCAATCCGGGCCTTCCGGCGGAGCGTCACGCCAACTTCACTGGCCTTCTGAACAAGTTCAGCACCGCCATGGACGCGCACCAGACGTTCGTCGGCGCCGACGGTTCATCCTACGAGATGAGCCTGATGAACTACTCGACCGGCGCGATCAGTTGGCTCGAAGATGCGCGCAAGAACGCCGACTACGGCGCCGAAACCAAGAGCGCCCTACTGGTGCGCACCGCGGAGGCGCTGTCGAATGTAACTAACGTCAACGTCGACGAAGAAATGGCGTTGATGCTTGAGCTGGAACAGTCCTACGCAGCCTCCGCAAAGCTGTTGCAGATGATCGACGAAATGCTCGAGACCCTACTTAGTGTGGTGAGATAGGCCCATGAAGGTATCCTTCGTCTCCTCGCAGGCCATTTCCAAGGCCCTACAGTACCAGACGCAGAAAATGACGTCTGATCTGACCAAGGCACAGAAGGAAGTGCAGACCCTTCGCGTCGCGGACGTAGGACTCGCGCTCGGCGCGCGTGCCGGCATCTCCGCATCGCTGCACCGGGAAGTCAGCCGACTCAGCGGCCTCATCGACACCAATCAGCTCGCCGGGTCGCGCTTGGATTCGACGCAGGTAGCTCTGAAGGACCTGACCGAACTCTCCAACGAACTAATGGCGGCACTGACCACCGCGGCGTCCGATGTCGGCGACAGCCGGATCATCCAGAACCAGGCAGAGTCCGTCCTGTCCGCCATGACGGCTATCCTGAACACAAACCTCAACGGTGAGTACATCTTCGCCGGCATCAACACGGATGTGAAGCCGTTCAACGACTTCCTCGACCCAAACTCGCCCAATCGGCAGGCGTTCGAAACCGCCTTGGCCAACTTCTCCGCCTCGAACCCGATGACCGGAGCCGAAATGGAGACCTTCCTCGACTCCATCGAGCCGATGTTCACGGGCACCAATTGGGACGCGTGGTCCAAAGCGACCGATGAGGAAATCACCTCGCGGATCACCCTGACCGAAACCGCGAAGACTTCCGTTTCCGCAAACATCACCGCGATCAAGGAACTGGCGAAGGCAGCGGCTACGGTCGCCGCGCTCTCGCAGGCGTCGCTCACTGGCGAAGCTCGCCAGGTGCTTCTTGAGCGGGCCCTTGCCTCGACCGGCGTCGCTGTCAGCGAGTTCGCGAAGCAGCAGGGCTATGTCGGCGTCACCCAGAAGCGTATCGAGGAGGCAAACGAGCGCATGAACATGCAAATCGACCTCTTCGAACTGAGCATCAATGACCTCGAGGGCATCGATCCATACGAAGCCTCCACAAAGGTCACGGGTCTGATGACCCAACTTGAGATTTCATACTCGCTAACGGCCAGGATGCAGCAAATGAGCCTGCTGAAGTACCTGTCCTGATCAATTTGAACGTTGCCACAAGCACGGATACCGCATGTACCAGTTTGCTTATGCTGAAATTCAGTCCGACTCCGTGGCGGACGCCAAGGACCGCGAGAAGCAAATTCTCTCGCGCTCCATCGACATGCTGATCGCTGCCAAGGACAAGGGCCCGCTCTCGATCGAGGCGGTGCATGCCATCCACTTCCTGAACCGTGTCTGGACCACGTTCATTGAGGACCTTGGAAGCGAGGACAACGGCCTGCCGCAGGAGCTGCGTGCCAACCTCATTTCCATCGGCCTGTGGCTGCTTCGCGAAGCCGAGGCGATCCGGCAGGGCAAATCCGACAATTTCGATGGGCTGATCGAGGTCTCTCAGATCATCCGTGATGGCATCCAATGAAGAACACCCTCAAGATCACCCTGAAGGCGAACGAGAAGATCTACGTCAACGGCGCGGTGATCCGCACCGACCGTAAGGTTTCGCTCGAATTCCTCAACGACGTCCATTTCCTGCTTGAGGGACATGTTCTGCAGCCGGACCAGGCAACAACGCCGCTACGCCAACTCTACTTCATCGTCCAGATGATCCTGATGAATCCGGACGGCGCTCCGGAGGCACGCGAAATGCTGCGCAAGTCGATGCCGCTGCTTCTCGCCTGCTTCTCCGACGAGCACATCCTGTCGACGCTCAAGCATATTGATCGCCTCGTCAACGAGGGTCACGTCTACGAAGCCCTGAAGGCAATTCGTGGTCTGTATGTGCTCGAAGCGGAGATCCTCAACCAGGCCGGCGCAAAGCAGCCAACCCTCCTCACAGCCGCGGAGTAGCGACGATGACAGTGTCTGCAGTCAGTTCCACGACGAGCGCAACCGCAACGTCGTCGGCCAGCGCCCTTAGCGCCCAGACGGTCGACTACCAGTCGTTCCTCAAGCTGCTCGTCGCCCAGATGAAGAACCAGGATCCGACGGCTCCGATGGAATCGACGGACTATGTCGCCCAGCTTGCGACGTTTTCGCAGGTCGAGCAGTCGATCCAGATGAACAACAAGCTGCAGTCGATGCTGCTGGGCAATACCCTGACGCAAGCCTCTGATCTGATCGGCCGCCACGTCGAAACCATGGACGGCAAGGCGAGCGGCATTGTAAAGCAGGTCGAAGTCTACTCCGACGGAACCGTTCTTGTCCTCGACAACGGCACCAAGGTTCCGATGGGCGCAAGCTTCACCGTCCGCGAGGCGACGGCTGCCGCTCCTGACGCTCCTGCAGGTTCCGATACGGACCAGTCCGAAGCATGAATGAGGCCGACGCTCTCGACATCGCGCAATTCGCCATCTGGACGGTTTTGACCGGATCCGGGCCGGCGGTTGCTGTGGCCATGTTCGTTGGCGTCGGTATCGCTTTCGTCCAGGCGCTGACGCAGATCCAGGAAATCACGCTCACCTTCGTCCCGAAGATCGTCGCGATCCTCCTGGCCGTCGCCTTCTCCGCACCCTTCATCGGCGCGCAGATTGCCTCCTTCACCAACGTGATGTTCCAGCGCATCGAAACCGGTTTCTGACCGGTTATCTGGCTGCTTCCCAGCACCGGCTTCCGGCATCACATCCTTCGCGCAAGCTTGACCTTCTAGTGTCCTGCAACGTGTGCGCTCCGTGCGCGCGAAAGATGGATGACGGCGGAAGTTCATGGCGCTTATCGATTCGGCTCCCCTGCCCCTGGCTCGCACTCACGGTCGTGACATTGCGCTCGCCATGGGCGTCATCACGATCCTTTCGATCCTCTTTCTTCCTATCCCGGCCTTCCTGATCGACTTCGGCCTTGCCCTGTCGCTGGCGGTATCGGTGCTGATCCTGATGGTCGCGCTGTGGATGCAGAAGCCGCTCGACTTCACCTCGTTCCCGACCGTCCTGCTGATCGTCACCATGCTGCGCCTGGCGCTGTCGATCGCGACCACCCGCGCGATCCTGTCCCACGGCAATGACGGTGTGAACGCCGCGGGTTACGTCATCGGCGGTTTCTCCAATCTCGTGATGGCCGGCGACTTCGTCATCGGCCTGATCGTGTTCATGATCCTGATCGTGGTGAACTTCATCGTGATCACCAAGGGCGCCACCCGTATCGCGGAAGTCGGCGCCCGTTTCACCCTCGACGCGATCCCCGGCAAGCAGATGTCCATCGATGCCGACCTTTCGGCCGGCATCATCGACGACAAGGAAGCGCAGAAGCGCCGTCGCGAACTGGAAGAGGAATCCTCCTTCTTCGGCGCGATGGACGGCGCGTCGAAGTTCGTGCGCGGCGATGCGATCGCCGGCCTCATCATTACCGCCATCAACATCATCGGCGGCATCGCGATCGGCTACACGCGCCACGGCATGGCGATGTCCGAATCCGCCGATGTCTTCGTCAAGCTGTCGGTCGGTGACGGTCTGGCGACTCAGATCCCGGCGCTGATCGTCTCGCTCTCCGCCGGCCTCGTCGTTTCCAAGGGCGGTACACGTGGTGCGACCGACGAGGCCGTGTTCGGTCAGCTCGGTGCCTACCCCCGCGCACTCTCGGTCGCCGCTGTGCTGATCGGCGCGCTTGGCCTGATGCCGGGCCTGCCGGCGATCCCGTTCTTCGCCCTGGCGCTGGCCATGGGCGCGGTTGCCTACTTCATTCCGCTTCAGCGGAAGAAGCAGGCTGAAGCTGCCGCTGCCGCCGAACGTCAGACGGCACAGGCAAAGGTCGAAGAGGAGAAGCAGTCGATCAAGGCGTCGCTGAAGACCCCGGAGATTGAGCTCCTCGTCGGCAAGCAGCTGTCCACGCGCCTTCTGACCTCCCAGCAGGAACTGGCGTTCCGCATGGGCAAGATGCGCAAGAAGTTCGCGACGCAGTACGGCTTCGTCGTGCCGGAGGTAAAGCTCACCGACGACTTCACGATCCCGCCGAAGGCCTACCAGATCAAGATCCACGGCACCGTGGTTGCCGAATACCACATGCGCGTCGGCGAGGTCATGGTCCTGCTCGGCAACGGTCCGCTGCCGCAGATCCCCGGCGAGGAAGTCCGGGAGCCGGCCTTCGGCATGCGCGCCTACTCGGTGTCGGAAGCCTTCGCTGAAGATCTGAAGCGCGAGCGCTACACCTTCGCCGACAACTTGTCGGTGCTGCTCACGCATCTGTCGGAAGTAATCCGCAACAACCTGCCGCAGCTCCTGTCCTACAAGGACATGAAGGCGCTGATCGAGCGGCAGGACCAGGAATACCGCAAGCTGATCGACGAGATCTGCACCTCGCACATTTCCTATCCGGGCCTGCAGGCCGTATTGAAGCTGCTGCTTGCCGAGCGCATCTCGATCCGCAACCTGCACCTCATCATCGAGGCGATCGCCGAGATTGCGCCGCATGTTCGCCGCACCGAGCAGATCGTCGAACATGTGCGCATCCGCATGGCGCAGCAGATTTGCGGCGACCTCACCGAAGGCGGCGTGCTAAAGGTCCTGCGTCTCGGCAATCGCTGGGACCTGGCATTCCATCAAGCCCTGAAGCGCGACCAGAAGGGCGAGATTCGCGAGTTCGACATCGACCCGCGCCTTCTCGAGGAGTTCGGCAACGAAATGACCAAGGCGGTGCGCCAGCATCTCGACGCCGGCGAGCGCTTTGTCCTCGTCACGGCACCGGATGCGCGGCCTTACGTCCGCATGATCGTCGAGCGCCTGTTCCCGACTCTGCCCGTCCTGTCTCACGTCGAGATCGCACGCGGCGTGGAGGTTCGCGTGCTCGGCTCGATCTCGTAAGGCGGGAGAATGCTGCCAAGCCTGCCGCTCGACGCTATCGCGTTCTCGGCCTTCCTCGCATTCTGCCGGATCGGGGCCTGCTTCATGCTGATGCCGGGCCTCTCCAGCGCGAGAGTTGCACCACACATACGGCTGTTCGCGGCTCTCGCGATTACTTGGGCCATGCTGGCGCATCTGTGGGACGCGATCCTGCCGCATACCGGCGGTCAGGCCTCGTCCAAGGTTCTGCTGGTGGGCTCCGAGCTGCTGATCGGCGCCACAATGGGCCTCGTAACCCGCTTCTATGTTCTCGCCCTGCAGTTTGCCGGGTCGGTCATCGCGAACGCGATAGGCCTCGGCGGCATTCCGGGCACGATTGTGGAAGAAGCCGAGCCGCAGCCGGCACTCGCGGCCATTATCACGCTCTGCGCCCTGATCGTGCTCTTCGCCTTCGACTTTCACCACGAGGTCGTGAAGGCGCTGATCATCTCCTACCAGGTCGCACCGGTTGGAAATCTGTTCGACGCCCAGGGCGCGCTGATCGATCTCACCGATACGCTTGCGCAATCCTTCTACCTGACGCTGCGCCTTGCGAGCCCCTTCATCGCCTACGCGATCCTTGCGAACCTGACGATCGGCCTCATCAACAAGCTGGCGCCGCACATCCCCGTATACTTCGTGTCCCTGCCCTTCACCGTCGCGGGCGGCCTCATCATGCTTTACTTCGGTATCGGCATCATGCTGTCGCTGTTTGCCGACGGCTTCCTGCCAACAACCTTGGGAGGTTGATGCCATGGAATCGCGTGCCGGCCGCTTGAAACGGCTCATCCGGCTGCAAAAGCAGATCAAGGGTCTCCACGAGACCCGCCACGCCCAGCATCTGACGGAAGCGCAGAAGGCAAGGCAGGACGCAGCGGAACTTCTGGATTCGCTGAACCGAGCGTCGCCGATGCCCGGCCTTTTCCCGGACATCTACAACCGCCGCATTGGTGCGGCGGTTGCCCGCGAAGAGCATGAAAAAGTGCTGGCACAGGAGGAAGCGAAGCTCGTTGCCGCTGCGACCGCCCGCACCAAGCGCGTCGAGGAAGCGTGGCGGGAGGCCGCCCAGTTGGAGGAACGTGAAGAAGAAGAGAAGGCGCGTCTCGAAATTATTGAGCGCAGCTTGGGTACCCCAAAGTAAGCCTGCCACAAGCTTGTCGCGCCATATTAGCGACATCAGATCAAGCGGGAGATAACCCTTGGCCGTTCCCTTGCAGAGCGATCTAGTGCTCGATGTCGTGCGTGCTGCCGATCCGGCTGCAGCCGACGCGGCGCGCGAGAAGCTCGCTGCACATGCGGCAGCACGGAATGCCGGAGCAGAGTTCAGCATCGCCGGGGCCGGCGACATCCAGTCCTCTGCGCCCGCCAGGAATCCCCGTTCTGATGCCTTCATGAAGTTCGAGGCCCTGGTGCTGCAGACATTCCTGCAGTCCATGCTGCCGAAGGATACGGAGTCGGTCTACGGCGAGGGACTGGCGGGCGAGATGTGGCACTCCATGATGGCCGAACAGCTCGCTAATCAACTCGCCGAGACCGGCGGCATCGGCATCGCCGAGCGCATCCTGAACAACTACTACAACAAGGATGACCAGCAGGGCGCATCCGCCGCTGAGACCACCAGCGAGACCGACACCGACATTCAGGCGCTGAAGTCGGCAGCCCTCCTCGATGAGATTCAGCGGACGATTGCGCAAGCGGTCAGCCAGGACCGTTCTGCAACTGCAACCGCCGAAATTTGAGCCCCCAACAATTTGAGTCAGATGAGAAAAGCTATATGCAGGACGCACCAGATTTCATGCGAACAGGAGCTCCCAGCGCTGAGGCTGGAGCTGCGCTCATGAACCTGTCTGCAATTTTGAGTCGCATCGAGGAAACGGTCGAAGCCGAAACCGCTGCCATCCGCACCGACATTCGCTTCGACATCAAGGGCTCGAATGCTCGCAAGAGCCGCTATCTCTACGAACTGAACAAGGCAATCTCGTCTCTTGGTGCCGCCACGTTGCAGGCGCAGCACTACGACGATATCAAGCGGCTGCGCGAAAAGCTCGCCCTCAACGAGCGCGCCATCCTCGCCCACCTCAATGCGGTGAACGAGGTTGCCGAACTGATGCAGGATGCCATTCAGCGCGCCGAGGCTGACGGCACCTACTCCGCAAGCGAATTCGGCCACATGGCATCGACTCAATGATCAAACTGATGGCGGCCGCACTGTGGATCAGCATCGCCACGACGGGCGCGCTGATCTTCTCCTTCCAGTCGGCTACGAAGGATGACACGGAAGAAGAGGCCCAGGCGACCGCGTTCGCCGGCCTGGACTACGTGCGGACCGGCATCATCTCGGTACCCATCTTCGAGAACGGCAAGGTTCACGGTTACTTCCTTGCCCGCCTCGTCTACACCGCCGAGGGGAAGAGGCTGGCACAGCTGAAGCTGCCGGCCGAGGCGCTGCTTAGCGACCTCGTCTACACGCACCTCTACGGCCATCCGGAAATCGACTTCACCTCGCGCAAGAACTTCGACGTCGACAGCTTCCGCGAGACGCTGCGCGCAGGTCTCAATGAGAGGATCGGCGAAGATCTGATCCGAGAGATTCTGGTCGAACAGATCGACTATCTGCCCAAGGACCAGGTCGGCACCAGTCAAACCAAGACGGCGGCGTCAGAAGCACCTCGTTAGTGCGGCACACTTGACGATTACTGTTGATCGGCCACCAGTTGTGATAGCGGTGAAACACAGCATGTGGGAGCCGCGATTCGGGCGGGCGTAGCTTCCGATCTGCAGACGCATAGTCGAGGTGCCGGAGACACATGACGAGCGCAGAAAGCAGTCCACCTTCCGACAGCCAATCCGACGAGGCGGAGGCATTACGCAAGCTGTCGGTTCCCGATATTGAGGACATCATCGGCTACAAGCTGCGCCTCGCGCAGCTGCTCGTATTCCAGGACTTCCTGGAGACATTTTCCGAGCTGCGGCTCCGCCCCGCTGAATTTTCCGTTCTCGTGCTGATCGCCCGCTCACCGGGCCTCAAGCAGACTGAAGTCGCCGAGCGGCTCGGCATCAAGCGCGCCAATTTCGTTGCGCTGATGGACGGACTGGAACGCCGCGGCCTCGCGGAGCGGCGCAAGTCGGCCAACGACAAGCGCTCTCATTCGCTGCATCTGACGCCGGAAGGCCATCGGTTCGCGGAGAGGATGCTCGCCATCTGGAAGACACACGAGCAGCGTTTCGTTGACCGCCTCGGCGGCAGGGAAGCCCGCGACAAGCTCATAGAGCTTCTTGATCGTCTGCTCGATACCGAACACAAGTCCACATCTTCACGTTGACGTAAACGTCAATTACTTGTTATGTGTTCCCATCGTTCAATTGGGAGGCCGGAAGGCCCGGATGGGAGTACACGATGAGCCTTGATGCTATTGCAGAGAAGATCCGCGAAAAGGTTTCCGGCTCCGGCTTCAGCAAGTCGGTGAAGTTCGATCTCGGCAGCGACGGCGTGATCGTCATCGACGGTCAGAACGTCACCACCACTGATGCTGATGCCGACTGCACGATCACCATCTCGAAGGACAATTTTGAGGACCTGATCGCGGGCGAACTGAACCCGACGATGGCTTTCATGACCGGTAAGATCAAGGTCGCTGGCGACATGTCGATCGCCATGCAGCTGAGCCAGGTGATCTGATCCAGGAATTTTTCGGGAAAGGCGGCCAACCGGCCGCTTTTTTACTTGAGCTCCCCTTTCACGGCACACGCGAAGGTCGTAAGTGACCCAGCGTAAATTTCTTTTGGGGAGCATCTAATGCGTTTTCTGAGGTACCTGCCGGCTCTTGCGGCGCTGGCAATTCTGCCGACTTCGGCGATGGCTGAGGACATGGTGTTCAAGCTGATCAACAAGAGCAGCTTTGTCATCACCGAGCTCTATGCGTCGCCGTCGAACGTCAAGAGCTGGGAGGAGGACATCCTCGGCACGGACGTCCTCGGATCGGGCGAGACCGTCAACGTGACCATCGCCGACGGCCGCCGCGCCTGCGAGTACGACCTGCGCATCGTGTTCGACGATGGCGACGCTATCGAGGACACCACCGACCTTTGCGAGACGGCATCCTACACCGTCACCGACTGATCGTCGGACAGTTTTGGAAGTCAGGCAGCCCGCGCCTCGTGCGCGGGCTTTGCTTTTCTGCCAGAGGCGCGCAGCACGCCGCGCGCACCGTCAAGCGCACCAGCACGCAGCTCGAGCGCGAGGAAACGGTGACGCTCATAAGGTCCAGGCATCGACAGTTTGCCGGTGCGATCCGCGCTGAAGCCGAAGCGCGCGTAATAAGGCGCATCGCCGACCAGCAGGATCGCGCCGTGGCCAAGCCGCGCAGCCTCCGCAATCGCGTGCTGCATCAGAGCCGAGCCGATGCCCGCGCCCTTCAGCGACGGATCGACCGCAAGCGGTCCGAGCAGCAGCGCCGCCGGTCCGCCCTCGCCTGCCTGAACGTTCCAGAGGCGCACGGTGCCGACCAGCATGCCATTCTCGTCCTTCGCAGAGAAGGCGAGGCCCTCAGCCGGCAGCCGGCCGCGGCGCAACTTTTCCGACGACTTGCGCTTGCGCATGCGCCCCATCGCGCGGTCGAGCAGCGCCTCGCGCGCGGCAACATCCTGCGCGCTTTCGGCAGCGATCGCGATAGAGGGAACGGAGATGACGGCAGCCTGCGTGGACATCTTTCAGCGTCCTTGAAGAATAGGCCTGATTTCAGGGTGAGCTTCGCCAGGCGGATGGCCCGCCTGGCGCTTGTTCGGATCGCCTGAAAGCCCTGCGTCAGATGACGTAGGCGCGCAGCGGCTCGAACCCGTTGAACGCGACCGCCGAGTAGGTCGTCGTGTAGGCGCCGGTGCCGGCGATCAGCACCTCGTCACCGATGCTCAGCGACAGCGGCAGCGGATACGGGGTCTTCTCGTACAGAACGTCCGCCGAGTCGCAGGTCGGGCCGGCGAGGATGCAGGGCGCGGTCGCATCGCCGTCGTGCGGCGTTGCAATCGGGTAGCGGATCGCCYCGTCCATCGTCTCGGCGAGACCGCCGAACTTGCCGATGTCGAGGTAGACCCAGCGCACGTTGTCGTTGTCAGCCTTTTTGGAGATCAGCACGACTTCCGACTTGATGACGCCGGCATTGCCCACCATGCCGCGGCCCGGCTCGATGATCGTCTCCGGCAGACGATTGCCGAAGTGACGCGACAGCGCCTCGAAGATCGCCTCGCCGTAGGCCGAAGCCGCCGGCACATCGCGCAGGTAGCGGGTCGGGAAGCCGCCGCCCATGTTGACCATGCGCAGGACGATGCCCTCGTTCGCGAGCGTGTCGAACACCATCTTGGCGTCGCCGAGCGCGCGGTCCCAGGCGTCCAGGTTGGTCTGCTGCGAGCCAACGTGGAACGACACGCCGTAGGCGTCGAGGCCGAGGGAGCGCGCATGACGCAGCACATCGACGGCCATCGCCGGGACGCAGCCGAACTTGCGCGACAGCGGCCACTCGGCACCTTCGCCATCGGTGAGGACGCGGCAGAAGACGCGGCTGCCCGGAGCAGCGCGCGCGATCTTCTCGACCTCCTCGACGGAGTCGACGGCGAACAGGCGAATGCCGAGTTCGTAGGCGCGCGCGACGTCGCGCTCCTTCTTGATGGTGTTGCCGTAGCTGATGCGGTCAGCGGTCGCGCCGGCGTCGAGCGCCATCTCGATCTCGTTGACCGATGCGGTGTCGAAGCAGGAGCCGAGCGAAGCCAGCAGGCGCAGGATCTCCGGCGCCGGGTTGGCCTTCACGGCGTAGTAGATCTTAGAATAGGGCAGCGCGCGCTCGAAGGCGCGGTAGTTCTCCTGGACCACGTCGAGGTCGACAACAAGGCACGGACCAGCCGGTCGTCGGGTGGCAAGGAAGTCGAGGATACGCTGGGTTGCCATCGTGGTTCTCCGCATCGAGCAAGCTGCAGGATGTTCCGGCCCTCAGACCATGGTCCTGCACGGACAAAGGAACGCGTTGGGTGAATCGAGGTTCGGCCGGTGGAGGACACCGAACCTGAGACGCTTCACGCGCGGCTATGAACCTGCGCCTTGCGGCGAAGATTCGTTCTTTTGTCTGCCTTGGCTTGGAGAACCCTCCGCACTGCCGGCAATGAAGGTGTGCCTCTTCAGTAACCCCGGTCTATGGACAACCGGCAAGCACCAGAAAGGCCCGCACCGTCGTTGCTTCAAGGTGTCCTCGGATCAGCGGTTGGCCGTCTGACCGACTGGAGTGGTTGGCTCCAGGTACCTTACCGATTTCCCTCACCAAACGAGGTTACGGCGGACACCCACAGGCACGTGCGACTTTGGGCAAGCGGGCATATAGGGAAATCGCTTTTCACAATCAATGGCTAATTCACGTCTCTCACAGCTTCGCGCAAGGGTGAGTCCCGCCTGCAACAGTTACCATTTCCTAAGGCCGCCCTTGATCTGCCGCGCCAAATGAACAAAGCTTCGCGCCTCGTTCCAGTTTGGACGATTTGCGGGAGTTATATGGACACGCTGACACGCATGCGTGCCTTCGTCGATGTGGTGGAGGCAGAGGGATTTTCGGCGGCCGCGCGCAAGATCGGGCGTTCGAAGGCATTGCTGTCAAAGTATGTCCGTGAGCTGGAGGACGAGCTTGGCGCCCTGCTGCTCAACCGCACCACACGCCAGTTCTCGCTCACCGAAGCCGGCCACATCTACTACAAGCGCGCGTCCGAGCTGATCCAGGAGATCGACAGCCTGGCCGAGAGCGTGCGCAACTCGGCGGGCGACGTGCGCGGCCGCATCAAGCTGACTGCACCTCGGACCTTCTCCGACGCACCTATCGGCCAGTCGCTGATCGACTTTGCGAAGGAACATCCGGACATTGTCCTCGACATCCAGCTCGACGACCGCTTCGTCGACCTCGTTGAGGAAGGTTTCGACGTCGCCATCCGCATCACGCGGCTCGAAGATTCGTCGATGATCGCGCGCCGGCTGGCGCCGTTTTCGCTGAAGATTTGCGGTTCGCCCGATCTCATCAAACGCGTTGGCAGGCCCGAAAAGCCGCAGGACCTCGTCAAGCTGCCCTGCCTTGTCGACACCAACGGCCGCTGGCTGGCGAATTGGCCATTCATGCGCGAGAATGGTGAGCTCTTCTCGGTTCCGGTATCAGGTCCTATCGAGGTCAACAGCCCATTGACCACACGAGCTGCCGCAATCTCCGGGCTGGGCTTTGCGCCCCTGCCCGACTTCATCGCCAAACCGGCGCTTGCGAGCGGTGAACTTGTCTCGGTGCTCGATGAATGGACACCGCGTGGCGGCGGCATCTTTGCCGTCTATCCGCATCGGCGCTACCTGCCGGCCAAGATCCGGGTGTTCGTCGATTACCTCGCGCAATGGTTCAAGCAGCATGAGGGTTGAGCTCGCAGGTCCCAATTTCGCCGGGTTTCTGACGATGCTGGCGCAAGATCCAAAAGGAACGGAACGGACGTGAAGACGACACGGTCAATCATTTCGGCCGCGGCCGCCCTGCTCCTGGCGACCACGCCTAATGCCCTGTCCCATCCTCACGTATTTGCCGAAGCGAATCTCGAAGTGGCGCTCACTGGCGATGGCGCGGTCGAGGCACTGCGCCATGTCTGGCGCTTCGATGACCTGTTCTCCTCGACCGTCCTGTTGGAATTCGACAAGAATTCCGATCTGACCCTCGACGACGACGAACTCGAAGAGGTCGGCAAGGTCATCCACGAATCGCTTGCCGAGTTCGACTATTTCCAGTTCGTCGAAAACGCGGGAAAAGCGGTGAAGATGACACCGCCGGAGGCGATCCTCGCCAACTACCAGGACAACCAGCTGATCGTCTTCTTTGAATCGAAGCCCGTCGAGAAGCTGGCCCTGCAAGGCACGCTCTCCTTCGGTGTCTATGACCCGACCTTCTACACGGCGATCGATTTTTCAGAAGACGACAACATGTCCGTTGCCCCTCTGCCGGCGAGCTGCAAGAAGACGGTGGTCCGCCCTGATCCCGACGAGGCGATCGCGATGAACCAGGACAAGCTCACGGAAGCGTTCTTCGAGGACCCGTCCAGCAACGACATGTCGAAGCTGTTCGCCACCCGCCTTGAACTGACCTGCTCATAAGGGAATTGCGAGCCTCATGCAGAAGCCCGCGACGCGCGCCGCCTTCCTCCTGATCGCCGCCACCGGCCTGCTTGCCACGCTCGTCTCGGCCGGCCATTCGCAAAGCTCGCTCGGCATCGGCTCGAACGAGGCGACGCTACCCGCGACCGGCATGTTCGCGGGGCTGCTCAACTGGATCAACGTCCACCAACAGAACTTTTATCGCTCGCTGACCGGCGCGCTGCGCTCGATGCGTGATGGCGGCGGCGGGGCATGGCTGCTTGTCGGCCTCTCCTTTGCCTACGGCGTCTTCCATGCCGCGGGGCCCGGCCACGGCAAGGCGGTGATCTCCTCCTACATGCTGGCGAACGAGGTGGCGTTGCGGCGCGGCATCCTGCTGTCGTTCCTGTCGGCGCTGCTGCAGTCACTGACGGCGATCATCATCATGGCGGCCGTGTTCCTGATCCTGCGCGGCACGTCGGTATCGATGACCGACGCGACGCGCTTCCTGGAAGTTGCTTCCTACGTGCTGGTGACGGCGTTCGGCGCCTGGTTGCTGTGGCAGAAGGCATGGCCGCGCCTGCGCGCCCTGTTCGTGGGCCAGCCTGCGCACAGCCTCTCGGCGGCAAGCCACCACGAGCATCACCACCATCACGATCATCACGCCTGCAGCCATGGTCATCATCACCATGACCATGCGCACGATCATCACCAACATCATGGCCATCACCATCATGACGATGTCTGCCCAAGCTGCGGCCACTCGCACGCGCCGGATCCGAAACTCATCGGCGGCGAACGCTTCGACTGGAAGACGGCATGGACGGCGATCATTGCGGTGGGCCTGCGCCCCTGCACCGGCGCACTGATCGTCCTGTCCTTTGCCTTCCTCAACGGGCTTTATGTGGCGGGCGTGCTGTCAGTGCTCGCGATGGGCCTTGGCACGGCGATCACCGTGTCGGTCCTCGCGATCCTTGCGGTGACCGCCAAGAACTGGGCGGTCGCAGTTGCAGGCGATGGCCGCACCGGCAATCGCGTCCATGCGGCGATCGAGATCGCCGGCGCTGCCTTCGTCTTCCTGCTGGGTGTAATGCTGCTGTCCGCAAGTCTGACGGCCTGACCGCCGCTCAGCGCTGGAAAGTCATGCCGAGATAGACGCTTGTCTCGTCGTAGTCTCGGCCAGGCAAATTGCTGCGCTGGACCTCATGCCGCGCGCGGCCGGTGATTCCGGCATAGCGGTTCAGCCACCAGGTCAGACCCGCCTCGCCCCACAGTACCGTGTCACGCGCATCCGAAGCCGCGTAGTCGCGGTATTCGAGCCCGACGGCCGCGCGGCCGGTCAGGTTCGAACGCAGCTGATGATTCACCTCTACGCTGCCCGTATAGAGCAGCGAACCGGTCTCGCCCGCACTGGTCGTGCCTTCGACTTCGGTTGCGGCGTTAAGGTCGACCCTCGTGCCGCGGACCGGCGACCACGACAGCCGGCCAGCAGTGACAAAGCCTGAAATGGAGGCGAGCCGGTCGTCATCTGGCCGCTCTGTCAGCCAGCCACCTGAAATCTCGCCGGTCAGCTTTTCACGCAGGTCCAGTTCGACACCTGTACGCAGAGCGTAACGGTCGGCCGAGCGCTCGTAGCCCGCGCTGTCGCGCGTCTCGTCATAGAAGCGCCGGCCGGCCTCGGCCTCAATGAACGGCCGGATCGCCGGAAAAATCTCATAGCCCAGCCGCAGCTTGGCCGTCGCCAGTGTCGAATCACGCTCCGCCTGTGAGACGACCGACCCGTCGTCGAGCTTCGCGTCGCCATAGAAATTGCGGGAAACGTCGCCCGTCAGCCCGAAGCGGAAGCGCGCGATGTCGCGCGTCACGCCCACGATCCCCGTCAGCGTGTGGCGCAGCGGCCGGTCAGCAACGCCGGCGACCAGCGACGGCGACGACGCAGACTCCTCGCGCACGCGATAGCCGGCACCGGCTACCGCGTTGATGTCGCCGCCGAGATCCAGCCGCAGCTCACCATTGATGCCGCCTTCCGGCTCATCGATCTTCTTGCCCGAGATGGACTTGCGCCAGTTGAGGCCGGCATCGACGGTCGCGCTGTGCCGCGACCAGTCGGAGATGGCATTGAGGCGCAGCGCCGTCTCGGAGTAGGTCGAGCTCTTGCCGTCCTCTGACGAATTGGCGTTCGACGTCCAGCCGATACCCTGATCGAGCCGCGGCCGCACGGTAAAGGTTCCCAGGCGAAGGCCAACCGGGTCGAACGGGTTCTCTTCCGGCCCAGCGCCTCTGCCCTCGATCGCGCCAGTGCGGATCGCATCGGCTGCCGCGCGCTGGTTGCGTTCCGGATCCTCGGAGGTAGCGGTGGGCGTACGCGTGGCGGCGGATACCTCACCCCCCCCCCCCCCCCCCGCCGCTGCTGGCGACTTTGTCGCGGCCGGGCCTCTTCCTCGTCACCGAATGGCGATTGAGAGGCTGCACCGCCCAATAGCTCATTGTTGATGTCTTCCTCGGCGACGGCTCCGCGCAGTGTCGGCAGGTCCTGCGCGGCAGCGGGCACGCAGGCGAACGCGACACCGGCCGCTATCGTCAGTGCAGCCGCCCGCAAGCCTGTCCTGTCACAAGGAGTTGGTGCCATCGTCGCCCGGTCATGTGGCGCACCCCGCGCCGAAGCTTTACCGGACCGTAAACAGCGATGGTTAATGGAGAATTGATGCGTGCGGCGACGCACGCTCAACGCAGCGTTGGACATCCTTTTGCGGAGGCGTTAAGCGCATTTCATGCGCAGAAACACTCTTTCGACCCCGATCGATCGCAAGGCCGCCGCCCAGTCCGCCATCCGCACCGTGAACACGGAAGCAGAAGGCCTGGCTGCGCTGGCAAGTGCCCTTAACAACGGCCTTGCCGAGCCCTTCGCGGAAGCGGTCGAACTCATCAGCAAGATCACCGGCCGCCTGATCGTCACCGGCGTTGGAAAGAGCGGACACATCGGCTCGAAGATCGCGGCGACCATGGCCTCGACCGGCACGCCAGCCTTCTTCGTCCACCCGGCCGAAGCCAACCACGGCGACCTCGGTATGATCGACCTCGATGATGCGATCCTCGCCATCTCCTGGTCGGGCGAGACGGCGGAGCTGAAGGGCATTGTCACCTATGCGCGCCGCTTCAACATTCCGATCATCGCCATCACTTCGGGCGTCGACTCCACACTCGGCCGCGAGTCGACCGTTCTGCTGGCACTGCCGAAGACGGCGGAAGCCTGCCCGCACGGCCTGGCACCGACGACCTCGACCGCGATGCAACTGGTGCTGGGCGATGCGCTGGCGATCGCGCTGCTCGAAGCGCGCGGCTTCACTCCTGACCAGTTCCGCACCTTCCATCCCGGCGGCAAGCTCGGCGCGAGCCTCGTCAAGGTCAGCGAGATCATGCATGTCGGCGACAGCCTGCCGCTGGTAAAGTCCGGCACGCTGATGATTGAAGCTGTCTCGGAAATTTCGGGCAAGGGCTTCGGCTGCGTCGGCATCGTCTCTGAAGACGGCCGCCTGACCGGCATCATCACCGACGGTGACCTTCGCCGTCACCTCGGCCCGAACCTGCTAACGCAGACGGTCGACGAGGTGATGACCCGCAATCCTAAGCGCGTC
Source organism: Aminobacter sp. J44 (assembly GCF_007829415.1). Classification (NCBI taxonomy): domain Bacteria; kingdom Pseudomonadati; phylum Pseudomonadota; class Alphaproteobacteria; order Hyphomicrobiales; family Phyllobacteriaceae; genus Aminobacter; species Aminobacter sp. J44. The sequence goes on from NZ_VLJG01000078.1 coordinate 129,427, forward strand.
GACCGGGACACGCTGGCCGGCAAGGCGCTGCAGCTGGTGAATTCGTCGTCGATCACGACCGTTTTCGTCGTCGAAGAMRACAAGCCGATCGGCCTTGTCCATCTGCACGACCTGTTGCGAATTGGCGCGGCCTAGGCCGCCTCGACCCTGAGCTCTCCGTTTTCCGCGGCAACGACGCGCACGCGCGTTCCCTCTGCCATGTCCTCACCAGTGACACGCCAGAGCGTATCGCCGATGCGCACCCGGCCGCGGCCGTTGACGATCGGCTCCGTCAGCGTCGCAAGCCGGCCGACGAGCTGGCGGTCGCGCTGGTTGAGAAGCGGCTGGTCGGTATCATCGGCGCCGGTGGCCGGAAACAGCCGACGCCCGATCAGCACTGAAGCGAGCGACAGGATCAGGAAGGCCAGCACCTGCATCTGCCAGCCCCAGAAAGCAAAGTCCCAGAGCTGGAACGAGAGCAGCCCGGTGAGGATCGCGGCGACGCCGAACCAGAGCAGGTAGACGCCGGGCGACATCACCTCAAGCGCGAGCAGCGCGACGCCAATCACCATCCAGCTCCACGGCCCTATGTCGCTGAACCACTGCGCGATCATGTGAACCTCCCCCGCGCGGCTTGCCGCCTTATTGACCCTGCTCGGGATTGACCACTGGCGGCCGGGCAGCCGGTCGCGTCACCTGCGGTCGCTGCGCGGCCGGCGCGTCATTGCTGAACAGTTCCTTGGCGATCTGGCCGATGCCGCCGAGAGAGCCGATCAGCGACGAGGCCTCCAGCGGCATCAGCACGATCTTGCTGTTTGGTGCCGTGCCGATCTGCGCCATCGCCTCGGTGTATTTCTGCGCGATGAAGTAGTTCAGCGCCTGCATGTCGCCCTTGGCGATCGCTTCCGAAACCATCTGAGTTGCGCGGGCTTCCGCCTCGGCGGCGCGCTCACGCGCCTCGGCGTCGCGGAACGCAGCTTCGCGCCGGCCTTCGGCCTCGAGAATCTGCGCCTGCTTGCGGCCCTCGGCAACGAGGATTTCGGCGCGACGGTCGCGTTCGGCCATCATCTGGCGGGCCATAGAGTCGACCAGGTTCTTCGGCGGGTTGATGTCCTTGATCTCGACGCGAGTGATCTTGATGCCCCAGGCCTGCGCCGCATCATCGACGATGTGCAGCAGCCGGTCGTTGATCGCATCGCGGTTGGAAAGCAGCTCGTCGAGGTCCATCGAGCCCATGACCGAGCGAATGTTGGTCATGGTGAGGTTCAGGATCGCGTTCTGCAGCCCCGCCACCTGATACGCAGCCTGCGCCGCGTTCAGCACCTGATAGAAGGCCACGCCATCCACCGACACCGTCGCATTGTCCTTCGTGATGACTTCCTGGGTCGGAACGTCGAGCACCTGCTCCATCATGTTCATCCGCGCACCGATGCGGTCGATGAACGGGACGATGATGTTGAGGCCTGGCGTCAGCGTCTTCGTGTACCGGCCGAAGCGCTCGACGGTGTAGTTGTAACCCTGCGGGACGGTCTTGATGCCCGCAAAAATGACGAGCAGGACGAGAACGACCAGCACCGGAACAAGAACGTCGAAACCCGAAAACGGCATCAATACCTCCAATCGCCAGACCAGCATCAGGCGGTCATGACCCGTCACGGGCCCCGCGATCAGATGTAAGGCCGTTTTCGCCGCGTTACAATCAGAAGGCGAGAGCCGTCAGATCCAGCCCTGCAGCTCGCGCCGCACCAGCGTCTCGATCACTTCCATGCCTTCCGGCGTATCGTTCAGGCACGGAATGTGCGTGAACTTTTCACCGCCGGCATGCATGAAGACCTCGCGCACCTCACCGTCGATCTCTTCCAGCGTCTCGATGCAGTCCGCCGAGAAGCCCGGATTGACAATGGCAATGCGCTTCACGCCTTCGCTCGCCAGCTTCTCCACCGTCTTGTCGGTGTAGGGCTTGATCCACTCGGCCTTGCCGAACAGCGACTGGAAGGTCGTGATCATCTGCTTGTCCGAAAGCTTCAGGCGCTCGCGCAGCAGGCGCGTCGTCTTCAGGCAGTGGCAGTGATAGGGATCGCCCTTCTCGAAGTAGCTCTTCGGAATGCCGTGGTAGGAGGTGATGATGACCTCCGGCTCGAAATCGATCTTGGCGAGGTGGTTCTCGATCGAGCGGGCTAGCGCCTCGATATAGACCGGCTCGTCAAAGTAGGGCGGCACCGAGCGCGCGGTCGGCATGTGCCGGATCTTCATCAGCGCGCGGTAGAGCTGGTCGTTGGCCGTCGCGGTCGTCGTTGCCGAGAACTGCGGATAGAGAGGGAACATGACGATCCGGTCGCAGCCCTGCTTCATCAGGTTGTCGACGGCGCTGCGGATCGAGGGAGTGCCATAGCGCATGCCCCAGTCCACGACGATGCGATCGTCGTCCTTGAACGCCTCGGCGAGCTTTTCGGCCTGCGCGCGGCTGATCGTGCGCAGCGGCGACTCGTTGCGTTCCTTGTTCCAGATCGACTCGTAGTTCTTCCCGGCCTTCTGCGGGCGCGTGGTCAGCACGATGCCGTAAAGGATCGSCAGSCATACCGCGCGCGGCGCCTCGATGATGCGCGGATCCGACAGAAATTCGCGCAGGTAACGGCGCACCGACCAGTAGTCGGTTCCGTCCGGCGTTCCGAGATTACTGAGAAGGACGCCGATCCTGCCCTGGCGAACGGGCGGATGGCCTTCCGGCAGCGGTCCTGTCGTGCGTGTCCTGTCGTCGGCCGGTGCCGCGAGAGAGTTCATCTGCGTTCTCCTAGCAAGTCGCCGGAAACTAGGCCGATCCTTGCTCAATGCAAGGGTGCAGCTTGCCACACCTTAGAGACATTCCAAAGAATCTGCACCCGCGGCTGCCGCCCGCCCTGCGCCAGATCAACGACTTACTGGAGCCCTGCGATTCCGGAATGGCAGAAGTGCGCCGAGCTCTTACGCGGCGTAGTCCCGCTCGTCGGATATCACCTTGCCATCGTTCGGCAGGGAGCCCGGATCGACGGGTCTCACCTTGCCGCCCAGCTTGGTCACGTCACGCAGCGTAGCCTCCACCGCCGACGCATCGACATTCGCACCCTCGCCGGGTTCGACCAGAAAAGTCATGACATCGCGCGCCCCCTCGCGCCCGACGACCAGCCTGCCACGCTTGAGCTCGGGATGACGTGCCAGCACCTCGGCGATCTGCTTCGGGTCGACGAACATGCCCTTGACCTTGGTGCGCTGGTCGGCGCGGCCCATCCAGCCCTTGATCCTCATGCCGGTGCGCCCGCACGGCGAGCGACCCGGCAGCACAGCCGAAAGGTCGCCGGTCGAAAGCCGCACCAGCGGATAGGCCGGGTTGAGGCTGGTCACGACCAGCTCGCCCACCTCGCCCTCCGGCACCGGATCGCCGGTGCCCGGGCGGACGATCTCGACGATCAGGTTCTCGTTGACGATCATGCCGGGGTTCGGCGAGCCGTCTTCGGCCGCGCTTTCATAAGCGATGACGCCGAACTCGGCAGTTGCATAACACTGATAAACCCGCACGCCGCGCTCGAAATATTCGGAGCGCAGAGACGGGAACAGCGCTCCACCGCTGACGAGGCCGATCTTGAACGAAGACAGGTCCTTGCCGGTCTCGGCGGCGCGGTCGAGCAAAACCTTCAGGAAGTCCGGTGTGCCGCAGTAGACGGTCGGCTTCAGCGCCGCAGCTGCCTCGACCTGCATGTCGGTGTTGCCGGTGCCTGCCGGAAAGACCGCGCAACCCAGCGCCCGCGCGCCGTGATCCATCATGAAGGCGCCAGGCGTCATGTGGTAGGAGAAGGAATTGTGGACGATGTCCCCTGCCCGCACACCAACCGCATAGAAAGCGCGCGCTGCCTGCGCCGGATCGTCGGCAAGCCCCTGCGGCTCCCAGATTGGGCCGGGCGACATGAAGATGCGCCCGCCGCGCAGTTGCTCGGGATTGGCGAACCCGGCAAAGGGCGGCGCCTTTGCCTGGAATTCCATCAGGTCCGATTTGTGCAGGATGGGCAGACGCTGCAGCGCCTCGCGCGACGTCAGGCTGGCAGGATCAACACCCTTGAGCCACTCTGCCAGCCCCGGCGCATATTTGATCGCCGAGGCAACAAACTGCGGAAGACGTGCAAAGAGATCGGCCTCGCGCGCCTCTTGCGGGCGTCGCTCTGCCTCGTCGTAACTGGCCGCCATTGTTCCTCCCTGGCCTCCGGCACCTGTCAGGGCACTATCGCAGCGGCCCTGCAGCGGAGGCAAGGGGGAGCCAGGCCGGTTCTCAGGAAATTCCGCTAGACTGGCGGATCAACTGAAACTGCGAGCCGCTCGTAGCCGTGCAGTTCAGCATCGTCTGCGTTGCCAATCTGCAGTTCACGAGGGTCGTCCCACCTCGAACCAGCGAATTCACGGTGATGGAGACGGTATCCGCGTCCGTCTGCGTGTAATTACCGTCAGCGAGTTTATTTCCGGTATCGGTCGCAATGGTTTCAAAACGACCTCCCGAGAAGCGCGAAATCGCCACACCATCCGTGCTGATCCATTCGCCTTCAAAGCCGCTGCCCGGCATCGTCGACGGACCAGCCGGCCCGCCACGCATGGGGGGAGGCCCGGCGCTCTGGCAAGCCGCCAGCGCCACCGCCATTGCCGCTGCGGCGGTAACGCGAATCATTCCCGCATTCATCATCCCGATTGTCCTCTCCTCGGTACGATTAACTCGTCCTTCGCCGTTTTTGCAGGCGAACGCAAGGCAGCGTAGAAAGCGCCCCGGTTGATAACGTTCAGGATGCAAGATCGTTGCAGTCTTGCAACGCAGGAATAAGTTGGCTCAGGCTTCCGCCATCTTCCTGAGTTCCGCAACCAGCCTGTCCCTGTCGGCGGTGAAGCCCTTGTAGTCGAGCTGCGCTTCGCCGAGCGCCATCAGCTGCTCGGCAAAGCCCGCGGCGATTCGCGCCCGCTCGGGATGCGCCTGCAGCCGGGTCATCGGGTCGAGGTAGATGCGGATCGTGAACAGGATGTCGCCGGTCTTGGGCAGCTTGCGCAGCGTCTGCCGCTCGACGCGGATGAAGAGCGATGCGGCGAGATCCTCGTCGGTGAACCGCGACGGCCGGTTGGCCGCGCGCTCATCACGCTCCATGTCCGACAGCGGATGGTAGAGCTCAGAGTTGAGCTGCAGCGACCAGTTCATCCGCTCGACAGGCAGCTCGACCGCGAGCTTGTCGAAGATGCGCTCGATCACCGTCGCGTTGCGCGTACCAGTGCCGAAGCCGGGAACAGGCGTGTGGATCTTGTCGATCGGCTTGCGGAACTTTTCGTCGAGCCGCCAGGATGATGGAAAGCACAGCGCCGCTGCCGCCAACCGCCAGCCATCATCGCCACGGCGCATGATGACCAGGTCCTCCTGCACGAGGAGCGAAGCAGCCTTCAGCGGGTTGACGCCTTCAAGTTCCACCCGTCTGCCGAGTTCGGGCAGCACGATCGCGCTGCCGTCGCGCTGGTACGTCTGCGGAAATTTCGCCAGCAGGTGCTCGACAAGCAGATCGAGAACTTCTGCCTGCGCCTCTTCGGTTCCTTCCTCGGCGGCGAAGATCTTGTCCGGGATGGTGTCGTAGAGCCTGTTCTTTTCGGAAAGATACGGCCCGAGGAGGTCGTCGATTTCGATCCAGGTATCGAGTTCCAGCGGCTTCAGTCCGATCCTGAAAAGAGGGCCCGAACCGTCATAGGGCGTGTACGCGAGCGTCATTTCCTGCTTATCCAACCAGTCGAGCCTCTATCAGACCACGCAGCGAGTTGCCGACAAAGAGCTTGCGATGCCGCAGGTCGTCCGGGCGAAGGACCTGCTCGACGGTCCGGCCTTCCAGCAACAGCGCCTCACGCATCACGCCCTGCAGCAGCCCGCATGCGAGCGGCGGTGTTGCCAGCCTGCCGTCATCCAGCTCAACGAACACGCTGGTTATCGTGCCTTCGCACACCTCGCCCTTCTCGTTCAGGAGCAGGACGTCGTCGGCCTCATCGGCGGCAAATTCCGCCCGCGCCGCCTCGTAGGCAGAGCGCAGCGACGTCTTGTGCCGCAGTAGTTCATCGGAGGAGGCAAGCCTTGTCGAAGCAATGCGCAGCTTCCAGACAGTGCCTTCCGCCAACGGCGCGAACGGCTTTGCCTCAATCGTGAAGCTTCCGTCGGCTTCGAGGCCGACCCGCACCCGCTTAGGGGCATCGGCATCGCGCAGTTCCGCCGCAAGCGCCGCCTCAATCTCATCCGGGGAGAAGGCAAAGCCAAGCGCCCGCGCCGACCGCGCGAGGCGCGCGAGATGGAGATCCTTGCGGACGAGGCCCTCTTTAGGCTCGAAGCGCAGCGTCTCGATCAGATGGAAGCGGGCTTTTCCCCCGTCGCGAACCGGCCCTTCAGCAGGCATTCTTCATATTCTCCTTCGGCGGTGGAATCGAACACCACGCCGCCGCCGACATTGTAGACGGCTCGTCCCTCGGGGTAGAGCGAGATGGTCCGGATGGCGACGTTGAACTGCATCCGCCCGTCTGGTGCCAGCCAGCCGATCGCCCCGCAATAGACGTCGCGCGGCCCGTCCTCAAGCGCGCGCAGGATCTTCATGGCGCTGATCTTCGGCGCGCCGGTGATCGACCCGCACGGGAACAGCGCCGCGAGGATGTCGCGGAACTCCAGCCCCTCGATGAGCCGCGCCTTCACGAGGCTGACCATTGTGTGCACCGTCGCGTAGCTCTCGACCCGGAACAGCTCCGGCACGTCGAGCGTCCCGACCTCGCTGATGCGCGAGATGTCGTTGCGCAGGAGGTCAACGATCATCCGGTTTTCGGCCTGGTTCTTCGGATCGTTGCGCAGAAATTCGCGCAGCGCCTCGTCTTCCTCCGGCGTCTTGCCGCGCGGAGCGGTGCCCTTCATCGGCAGCGTCTCGATCCAGCGGTCGCGCGAGACCTGGAAGAACAGCTCCGGCGAGCGCGACAGCACCACCGGCCCGTCGAGGTCGATGAAGGCCGAATGGCGCACCGGCTGCTTCTGGCGCAGCGCGCCGAAGATGGCGAGCGGATCGCCCTCCCAAGAGGCTTCCACCGGGAAGGTCAGGTTGCCCTGGTAGCAGTCGCCCTGCGCGAGATGCTGGTGCAGACGCTTAAATCGCTCGGTGTACTTGGCCCGGGACCAGGTCGCGCGCGGATTGGCGATCGACGCGTTGGTCGGCTCGTCGAGGTTGAGGTCTGCGACGTCCGTGGGCTCGGCAGGCCCGTCGAACACGCCGAAGCACAACAGCGGCGCGTTGCGCTTTTCCGGCATCGACGACAGCAGCGCTGGGTCGAGCAGGTAGCCCGCCTCGTAGGACAGATACCCCGCTGCCCACTTTCCAGAATTGCGGGCTTCTTCGACGCGCGCCAGCGCCGGCAGGAACTCCTCGGGCTCCCAGGCGACGATCACCTCTTGCGGCTTGGCAAACAGCAGCTCGCTGCCATCCAGATCATTCCGGAAGCAGGCAATCGATCGTCTGGGATACATGAGCGTAGTCCGAATTCAGGCCGGCTGCTGGTCCATCGCCTCAAGTTCGTCGATCAGCCCTTCGATCATGGAAAGGCCCCTGCCCCAGAACGCGGGGTCCGACGCATCAAGACCGAAAGGAGCCAGAAGCTCGGAATGGTGCTTGGTGCCGCCAGCCTTCAGCATGTCGAAATACTTGTCCTGAAAGCCTTTGTCTGCCTGCATGTATACAGCAAAGAGCGAGTTCACAAGACAGTCGCCGAACGCGTACGCGTAGACGTAGAACGGCGAGTGGATGAAGTGCGGAATGTAGGCCCAGAAGGTCTCGTAGCCGTCGCGCAACGCGATTGCCGGCCCGAGGCTCTCTGCCTGGACGTCGAGCCAGTGCTGGCCGATCCGCTCGCTCGTCAGCTCGCCGCTACGGCGCTCGGTGTGGATGCGACGCTCGAACTCGTAGAAGGCGATCTGGCGCACGACCGTATTGATCATGTCCTCCACCTTCTGCGCGAGCATCGCCTTGCGCTCGCGCTTATCGGTCGTGCGGTCGAGCATAGAGCGGAAGGTCAGCATCTCGCCGAACACCGAAGCAGTCTCGGCAAGCGTTAGCGGCGTCGAGGCCATTAGTGCGCCCTGCTCGGCGGCCAGGACCTGGTGGACACCATGGCCGAGCTCGTGCGCGAGCGTCATCACGTCGCGCGGCTTGCCTTGATAGTTGAGCAGCACATAGGGATGCGCCGACGGTACGGTCGGATGCGCGAAGGCACCCGGAGCCTTGCCCGGGCGCACCGGCGCGTCGATCCAGTTCTTGTCAAAAAAGCGCTGGGCAATCTCCGCCATGCGCGGGTCGAATTTGCCGTAGGCCGACAGCACCGTCTCGCGCGCGTCGTTCCAGCTGATCGTCGCCTTGGGCGTCTCCGGCAGCGGCGCATTGCGGTCCCAGTGGTTCATCTGCTCCATGCCGAGCCACTTCGCCTTCATCGCGTAGTAGCGGTGCGACAGCTTCGGATAGGCGCTCTTCACCGCCTCCGCCAGCGCGTCGACCACTTCGCGCTCGACGCGATTGGCGAGGTGCCGCGAGTCCGCGATGTCCTGGAAACCGCGCCAGCGGTCGGAGATTTCCTTGTCCTTGGCGAGCGTATTGGTGATCAGCGTGAACAGGCGGATGTTCTCGCGGAAGGTCGTGGCGAGTGCTTCCGCCGCCTCCCGGCGCACCGCCTCGTCCGGGTCCTGCATCCGGTTGAGCGTAGGCTCCAGCGCGAGCTTTTCTCCGCCGATGTCGAAGCGCAGACTGCTCATCGTCTCGTCGAACAGGCGATTGAAGGCGCCACGCCCGGTAATCGACTTTTCGTGGAACAGCTGCTCGATGCGGTCCTCGAGCTGGTACGGCTTGTCCTTGCGCAGATCGACGACCCACGGCTTGTAGTGCGCGAAGGTCGCATCGGCCTCAAACGCGGCATCCACCAGCGCGTCGTCGATCTGGTTAAGCTCGAGCGTGAAGAACAGCAGCTTGGCGCTCGCGTCGGTGAGCTTCTCCTGCACGTCGCCGTAGAACTTGGCGCGGACGGGATCCGAGGTGTCGGCCGTGTAAAGAAGGCCGGCATAGGAGCCAATGCGGCCGAGCAGATCGTCCAGCGCCTCATACTCCTTCAGCGCCTGGCCGAGGCCGCCGGAGGCCGCATTCTCGGCCGCTTCCTTCAGCTTGCCCTTCCACCGTGCCTCGAAGGCAGCCGACTCGTCGGCCGCGCGGCGCAGGTCTTCCTCCAACTCCGGCGCGTCGATGCCGGAGTAGAGGTCGGCGAGGTTCCATTCCGGCAGCCCCTCGGTCGCTTCGCTTGTCGCAGCAGCCGAGGTGGAGGGTGCGGCAGCGCCGCGGGCCAGTGAGTAGTCGTTGAGATGCAGCATTCAATCCGCTCGCATGATTCGAATTTTAGTCAGGCCGGCAACCAGCCGTTCACCGGGTTTCTTGAGCCGGTGTTCAGACCTCTGTGCCATGTTGAGCCAACTCGTTCGTTTCAGCCTAGCGATATTCTACGAAAGTTCCATGGCCCGATCCGTATTGATAGTCGATGACGATCCCGTGCAGCGACGGCTCCTCGAAGCTGCCGTTACGAAAGCTGGCTATCAGGCAGTGACAGCGGACAGCGGCGAGGCAGCGCTTGCGGCGTTTGAACGCGGCGCCGACATCGGCGTCGTCATCCTCGACCTCGTCATGCCCGGCATGGATGGTCTCGAGGTCATCAAGCGGATGCGCGAGCGCGACATCGAGCTTCCGGTCATCGTCCAGACCGCCAAGGGCAGCATCGACACAGCGGTGTCGGCAATGCGCGCCGGCGCGTTCGACTTCGTGGTCAAGCCCGCCTCGCCAGAGCGGCTTCAGGTTGCCGTCAGCAACGCATTGAAGGTCGACAGCCTCGGCGGCGAGGCGAAGCGCGCGCGCAAAAGTGCCGCCGGGACGCTGACCTTCAACGACATCGTCACCGGCAGCCCCGCGATGCAGCGAGTGATTTCACTCGCCCGCAAGGCAGCCGGCTCCAACATCCCGATCCTGATCGAAGGCGAATCCGGCTCGGGCAAGGAAGTGATCGCCCGCGCGATCCAGGCCGAAAGCGACCGCCGCTCGAAGGCCTTTGTTACCGTCAACTGCGGCGCGATCCCGGACAACCTGGTCGAGAGCATCCTGTTTGGCCACGAGAAGGGCTCGTTCACCGGCGCGACCGAGAAGCACGTCGGCAAGTTCGTCGAGGCGAACGGCGGCACGCTGTTCTTGGACGAAATCGGCGACCTGCCGCTCGACGTGCAGGTCAAGCTTCTGCGCGCGGTGCAGGAAGGCGAGGTCGATCCCGTTGGCGCGCGCCAAACCGTCAAGGTCGATATCCGCCTCATCTCGGCAACGCACCGCAATCTCATGCAGCGCGTCGAGGAAGGTAAGTTCCGCGAGGACCTGTTCTACCGCCTCAACGTCTTCCCGATCTACGTGCCCCCGCTGCGCGAACGGCGCGAGGACATCCCGGCGCTGGTGCAGCATTTCATTTCGCGCGTTGGCCCCGCTGAGGCGCGTGGGCGCATCACCGGCATCACTCCGGGAGCGCTCTCCATGCTCAAGGCCTATGACTGGCCGGGCAACATCCGCCAGCTGGAGAATGCGATCTTCCGCGCGGTCGTGCTGGCCGAGGGCGAACTGCTGACGGAAAACGAATTTCCGCAGATCAGGGCGCAGGTCGACGGTATCGACGTCTCGGCTTACGAAACGGCCCCTGCCCCCGCGCCGGAAGTCCGTTCTCATGCCCCTGAGGTACGTTCTCCAACCCAGCCACACGCACAACCGGAAGTGGCACCGCAGCCTTCGTCAGATGACGCAGCAGCTGACGCACCCTTCGGCTTCATGCGCATCCTCGACGCCCGCGGCCACCTCAGAACCCTTGAGGAAGTGGAGCATGAGATGGTCCGCCGCGCCATCGACCACTACAACGGTCAGATGAGCGAAGTGGCCCGCCGGCTCGGCATCGGCCGTTCGACGCTCTATCGCAAGTTGAAGGAAATGGGCATTGCACCCGAGGAGGAACGCAGCGAGCGCGTCGCCTGAAAGGGCCGAACTGACGCAGCGCCTGACTGGCTTTTCACCCGTTTAGGGTCTGTTTACCATAACATCGCTTGTGGACGCTCGCCACGATATCGCCACTGTCTGTCCGCAATCATGCTACACTAAGCAGTGATTAACCATTAAGGATGATAGTCGGGCTTAACCATACCGAGCCCGCGATTTTTCCGGGGACCAGTCAACAGCCGATAGGCGACGCGTTTTGAGCATTCTTGACCGACCTGAGGATCTGCGTTCGAACAAGGGGAAATCCCGGCTTAACAAGCTGGGAGGATTGGCGGTCGCCATCCTGATCTCCTTCGGTGCCGTTTCGAACGCCGCTGCAGAGACCCGAACCCTCAAGCTCTTCTTCATTCACACGAAGGAACGAGCGGAGATCACCTTCAAGCGCAACGGGCGCTACGACAAGAAGGGTCTCGAACAGATCAACCGCTTCCTGCGCGACTGGCGTCGAAATGAGCCGGCTCAGATGGATCCCAAGCTCCTGGACCTCGTCTGGGAAGTCTATCAGGCCGTCGGCGCGCGTGATTACATCCACGTCGTATCCGCCTATCGCTCCCCTACCACCAACGCCTCCCTTCGCAGCCGCTCGTCCGGCGTGGCTGAAAACAGCCAGCACATGAAGGGCAAGGCGATGGACTTCTACATTCCGGGCGTGAAGCTCTCGACGCTGCGTGCGGCGGGCTTCAAGGCCCAGGTCGGCGGCGTCGGCTACTATCCGAAGTCCGGTGCACCGTTCGTCCATCTTGATACCGGCAACGTCCGCTCTTGGCCGCGCATGAGCCGCCAGGAACTGATGGCCCTGTTCCCGGACGGCAGGACGCTGCATCTGCCGGCGGACGGCAAGCCGCTGCCCGGCTACCAGCAGGCGCTCGCCGAGTACAAGTCGCGCAAGAAGGCGCCCGCCAATATCCAGCTGGCCAGCACCGACACCGGTTCGTCGCGCGCTTCTGCCGGCTCGGGCAATGGCCTGCTGAGTGCGCTGTTCGGCGGCGGCAACCGCAACAACAACGAGGAGCGCGCTGCTGCTCCGGCCCGCAAGCCGGCTCCGGCCGCTCCGGTCCGCGAGGCCGCCCCGGCCCCGGTCGCAACGCCTGCACCGCAGCAGGAGACGATCATCGCCGCTCTGCCTGAGCGCAACGCCCCGGTTCCGGGTGCTGCTCCGCGTCCGATGCTGGACGTCGGCGCGAAGCCCGCACAGCCGATCGTTCCGGGCATCGCGGTTGGCGCCACGGCCGCTGCGCCTGAGCCGCAGGCCGAAGTCGGCCCGGTTCTCGCCAATGTCCCGGTTCCGACCCGCCGTCCGGAGTACGCACCTGAGGTTCAGGTCGCCGCTGCGTCCGACCTGCCGATTTCGGCAATCGCCGCAGAACGCGCCCCGACGGGTGGCTCGGAGGCAATCGCCGAGATGCTCGCCATGTCCGCAGCCGATGCTCGCGCTGGCGTCGTGATCAGCAACGTCCCGATCCCGACCAGGCGTCCGGCGCTCGACACGGATCAGGTTGCCTCGGTGACGCAGGTAGCCGCGGCTTCGACCGATGGCGACGTGTTCGCGCTGGCTGCCCTGCCCGAGACCCGTTCGGCAGCTCTTGGCCAGCCGGCAGTTGAGATTCCGCCGGCACCGCAGCCGGACGAGCGCATGGCAGCTCTCTCCGAGAAGCCGCGCGTTGCCCCGATTGGCCGCGAGCTTGACTCCGGAGTTCGCACCACTGCCAAGGCGCCGCGTCCGCAGCCGGGCAGCACGAAGCAGAACTCGCAGGCAAAGGTCGTTCCGCTCGACCAGACTCTGGTCCGCTGGGCCTTCCGCCGCGACGTCGACGTCAACTCGGCCGGCGGCACCACCAACGGCGAAGCCTACAATGTCGTCTGGAGCGCTCCGGAGACCGTCTACACCGTTGGCTTCCAGCAGAACCCGGACGTCAATCCCAACCGGTTCACCGGCAAGGCTGTCACCTTCATGTCGGTGGCGCGCTTCCCGACCGAGAAGAACTGACGGAACACCACGCCCCGGAAAACAAAAAGGCAGCGAATTCGCTGCCTTCAGACTGCTGACAAACCTCTGGCTTCGGCCGGAGGKTTTTGATTCAGTGRGGCATGTTGAAGAAACCTGCTCCAGTTCAGACGGCGATCGAGATGGTGACGCTCGAGAGCCTTGTTCCAGCAGATCACCTGCTGCGCAAGATCGACGCGGTGATCGACTTCT
>NZ_VLJG01000069.1:0-9191 GCF_007829415.1 Aminobacter sp. J44
GCCATAAGCGGCGCCGGTGGCCGCACCCACCTCCATCTCCATCAACCGCTCGGCGGCAAAGCCGATCATCTCGCGCAGGAGATCGGCGTCGGGGGTCTTCTCCACCAGCGCGCGCAGGTTCATCATGTCGTCGGTCATCGGTGTTCCTTCCGGAAAGGGGTTGGTCTCGCAACCAGACCCTACCGGAAAGCGCCGATGACCGCCGCGCTACCCAGCTACACCACGTCCGGGGACGTCACCGCATCAAGTGTCCTCTGCGTGACACTTTACATTACGACACCCGGAAGTTGACATCACAGCCAATCAAGGTTGCATGTGTCAACTTAGTTCAGCTAAATGACAACTTCCTCGTCATGTAAGGCGCCTAAGAGACAACAAAATATACGCCAAATTCCTCCTGAGACGACTTAAACTTAACATTAAGTTGACAGATGTTTACATCGGAACGCGCTTTTCCTCTTTTTTCGCTGAGTGTCAACTAATCTACCGCTTCCTACACACGAGAGGAGCACGACGTTCCGCGAGAAGACCGGACAGGGCCGAACAAAAGGCAGATGGGCGGAGGCAACGGCGTCACCAACGCCTTGCAAGGCAAGGCTGAATATATATTCGGCAGCATTGGTCAGATTACGCGTTCCGCAAAGGAACTCTTGATCAATGAGAGGTCTGATTGGGCACCAATGCGCCCGTCTTACCCTATTTTCGAACGTTCCAGCGTAGCGCTCAATCGGCTCGAATATTGTTGGGAAAGCTCGCGACGTTTATTGCCCACCTCGTGAGGGGTTCCTAGCCTCCCCAATGAAAGCCGTTCTGGCCTTTCGAATTCCGTTCGGAGCATCGTCTCCAAGGGGAGTTCACTGGCAGCTTCCCCGGATCGGCTGTAGTTCTGCACGTATCGTAGCGCGGAGCCAGCCAGCGTGCTCCCCTACGTCAAGGGACGAACCTTTCCTTTTTCACTTAGGGATTTGGCCATTCTTCCAGAAGTCGCAGAGACACCTCTAAACATCACGCAGAGATGTCATCTCTAGTCATGACTGAAGGTTGCCGGTTCTTGGCAGTGGCATGACCGTGAAAAGGGGGGCGTATCCGAACTGTAACCTAGCTACTGCTCACCAATGCGGTCAAGAAGGCGCTTAGCTGTGTTATACGTCCACTTGCCACCTCTAGTAGCTGGGATCTGTAGGTCGTTGAGCCGACTAGCGACGACTGAGGGAGTGAGTGCGTGCCCGGGAGCTAATGAGGCTCTCAATTCTTCTATCACTGGCTTCAGCTTCTCTGCGCGGCGTTGGGCTTTCCGCCGATTGGACGCGGCGCCACGCTTTTGATTTTCCGTCAGGCTCGCCGATCGCTCTATTGTTCCGCCCAAGCCCCGTGAGATTGCGCGCCCCCGTTTAATCAGACTGACGGCCTCACCGGCGATCATAGATCGATCCATGCCTGTGAAGTTCTTCCAGGATTTCCCAGTTGACGCATCAAACAAATCGCAATTCAACAAATCCACCCGGTCCATTACCTCAAGCACATTTTTCTTCGCCGATGCTATTAGTGCCTTGATATCTCCAACAAGCAGCGGAGCATCGTTTTCACATGCGAACCTAACGGCGTCGGCGAACACGTCAGAATTCAAGAAATGAGATCCGCGATGTGTCGTGGCATCGAAAAACGTCCGGAGAACCTGCACGCCGTTCGCCGAAGCGAACTTCCTGATTGCCTTGTGCTGTGCCTTGATCGCACTGAGGGCTGCGAATTCTTTAGAGCTGCGGGGCATGCTCCGGACGTAAGCAAACAAGAAAACAGTTACGGAAGAGGGTTGAGCCATATGACAACTCTAAACACAGTGCAGAGTTGTCATCGCTACCAAGATTCGGAGGTGGACAGGTAGCCGGAATGTTAGGCTTTTTGACCGGACCAGCACACGAAACGCATCGTGTCCGGGAACCTGTTTCTCTTCCCCTGCCTACCGCTGCTTTTATATTAATACATTCGTTAGATATTATGTAATTATATATATAGTTATCGATGGCACGGGAAGCGCAGGTATCCGATCGTCCGGGATGCGCTGTAATGCTGCGGGTTTCTAAGAGGATCTCCGGAACAGTTCACTTGCTACATCCGGGACCCACAGCTCACGGGTGCGCACTGGCCGCTTCCTCGCGTTACGCGCACAACGTTATGCAGCCGGCCAACGGAGCCAGCCCCCAAGCTCCCCTGTGTTAAAGGAAGCATAGCCGTCAGCTCTGCACTCATCAGCTTGCTTTCTGGCCGCAGGTTAGAAGCAGATCACGGATTCTACCGGACATGCCGGCAATAAACGATAGAGCCGCCACTCAGCCGTCATCGCCACTGACATCTCTAAGTAATGTTTAGAGGTGTCAGTGCATGCAGCAGTTGATGCATAGAGCAGCCCAACTCTCAGGCGAGCTCGCCGGCCGGCCTCATTGGACCAACAGCGAAAACATCGCTTGCGCGTGCGGATCCAGCCAGCAAGCTCCCTTGGGCCAAAGCAAGCATGCTCATGTTCGTTGAGCGATCTACGCCCGGAGTTCGTTCGCAAACTTTGAAAAAGCCGCCACGAGGGTTCCTGCACTAATTCCGCCATAGCACAGACAGCCAACCCGTCAGCGTCGAACAATAGCTCGCAGTTCATCCACAGAGAGCCAAGGCAGCCGGCGATGGATTTTGCCGGTCACCTCCGCCGCCACGCTCAGGGGAGCTCACTGGCAGCTTCCACTACATTGAGCGCACAAGTTGCTGCGGTCACATATCGGAACCAGCCAGCGAGCTTCCCTGTGTCAAAGGAAGCACGCCTTGTCTCATGCGCGACAATCCTGTCGGTCCCTCACCGGGTTTCGCGATCCCGGGAAGGCTGGCAGCAATCGATGTGTCTAAGCGAACCGCAAGCTTGCCCGAGTGGGATGCGGTGGATAGGTTCGGGCCCGACAACAGGGGGCACACCATGACCAGTTCTATCGATGCTTTGCTCGACAGCTACCGCGCCATGGCGACCACGGAGCGGGAGAAGGGCACGTATTATGAGCGGCTATGCGCGGCTTATCTTCTGCACGATCCGGTTCAAGCGGCTCTTTACGATCAGGTATGGCCTTGGAAGGACTGGGCCGGGCCGCATGGCTGGGATGGCAAGGACATCGGGATTGACCTCGTAGCACGACTGCGAGACGGAACCGGCTTTGCCGCCGTGCAGTGCAAGTTCTACTCAGCGAAGCACAAGATTGCCTCGGCTGATATCGATTCGTTTCTCGCCGCCTCCTCGAAAGAGCCGTTCAAGCTACGCATCGTCATGGACTCGACTGAGGTCGAATGGTCCCCAAACGCTGAAGCCAAGTTGGAAGGACAGTCGATCCCGGTGCTGCGGATTGGTTTGGCCGACATGCGAGCCTCTCCGATCCAATGGGAGATTTTCGCTTCCACTGCCGATGTCGTGCTGCAGAAGAAGAAGGAACTTCGTCCTCATCAGCAGGATGCAGTGGAGGCCGTCCGGCGAGGTTTGAACGCCCACGATCGCGGCAAGATCATAATGGCCTGCGGCACTGGTAAGACCTTTACCGCTCTCAAGATCGCCGAGGATCTGGTCGGTGTGGGCGGCAGGGTGCTGTTCCTTGTGCCCTCGCTCGCGCTAATGGCACAAACGGTTCGTGAGTGGACAAACGATGCCGGCGTTACTCTACGCTCTTACGCGGTCTGCTCTGACAGTCAGGTTGGCAAGCGACGCATCGGTAAAGACGATGTAGCTGAAATCACGACTCTTGATTTAGCCTTCCCGGCAACAACGGACGCCTCGACGCTCGCGGCCGGCGTTAAGGTGCCTGCCCCTGACAAGATGACGGTCGTCTTTGCGACTTACCAGTCGATACAAACCGTCTCGGATGCGCAGCTGCAGTATGGGATGGACCGCTTTGACCTCATCATCTGCGATGAGGCACATCGCACAACGGGCGCGACCTTCGGGGAGGAGGAGAGCAATTTCGTCCGTGTGCACCGTGACGATGTCGTAGGAGGCAACAAGCGCCTCTACATGACGGCAACTCCACGAATCTACGGGGACTCCGCCAAGGCCAAGGCGACAGACTTGGGTGTCACGCTGGCGACGATGGATGACGAGGAAACGTTCGGTCCCACGTTATTCTATCGCGGCTTCGGCTGGGCGGTGCAGGAAGGCCTTCTGACCGACTACAAGGTCATCGTGCTTGGGATGGACGAAGGGCTTGTAGCACGCTCTACGCAAGCCAGAATGGCGGATCCGGAAAGCGGCCTCGTTCTTGATGACGTTACCCGCATTCTTGGCTGCTACAAGGCGCTGACCAAAGTAGACATTGCTGCAGACCTTGGGGCGGACACTCAGCCAATGCGCCGCGCGTTGGCGTTCTGCCGCGACATCAAGTCGTCAAAGCTCGTGCGTGATGAGTTTTCGGCGGTGGTCGAGGAATATCTTGCATCAAGCGAGGTGCAGCAGGTCGAGAGCGATCTGGCAGAGCATCATCTCAAATGCGAGATCCAGCATGTGGACGGCACTTTCAATGCCAAGACGCGCGGTGAGCTGCTCGACTGGCTGAAGGCCGAGAGTGACGACAACACCTGCCGCATCCTGACCAACGCGCGATGCCTCTCCGAAGGGGTGGATGTGCCGGCTCTCGATGCCATCATGTTCCTCCATCCGCGCAAGAGTCAGATTGACGTGGTGCAGTCGGTGGGCCGCGTCATGCGCAGGGCACCGGGCAAGCGCATGGGTTATGTGATCCTGCCCGTGGGAATTCCTGCCGACAAAACGCCGGAAGAGGCGCTCAACGACAACGAGAAATACAAAGTCGTCTGGCAGATCTTGAACGCACTGCGGGCCCATGACGAGCGGTTCGACGCCACCATAAACCAGATGTCTCTGGGACAGGACGTCTCCGATCGCATCCAGATCATTGGCGTGAACACAAAGGAACTCGATTCGATCACTGCCAAAGTCGAGAACCTGCCCAGCAAGCGGTCGCCCGCCAGCTCTGGCCTCGGCCAATCAGGAAGGAATGCAGACGACGAGCAGGCTGTTGAACCTCACCAACCTGACCTTCCGGGGATCGTCCTCGACGACTTCAGCCGCGCCGTGATGGCGAAAATCGTCAAGAAGTGCGGTGACCGTGAGTATTGGGACCGCTGGGCGGCAAGCTTACGCGACATCGCCCTTGCTCACATCAAACGTCTCAATGCGATCCTGTCCGTGCAGGACGGCCAGGCACGGAAGGCTTTTGACGACTTCCTTGCTGAACTACGCGATGACCTCAACGGCGGCATTACCGAGGCCGAGGCTGTCGAGATGCTGGCGCAGCACATCATCACGCGCCCTGTCTTTGATGCGTTGTTCGAAGGGCACGAGTTCACGAAGGAGAATCCTGTTTCTCGCGCTATCCAAGGCGTGCTTGATGTTCTTGAATCCGAGCACCTTGAGAAAGAAAGCCGCGACCTCGAGGACTTCTACAAGAGCGTCCGCAATCGAGCGATGGGCATAACCAACCCGGCCGCAAAGCAGGAGCTTGTCCGCCAGCTTTACGACAACTTCTTCGGCGTGGCCTTCAAGGGCACCCGAGACAAACTGGGGATTGTCTATACGCCGATCGAGATCGTCGATTTCATCATCCGCTCTGTCAATGACGTGCTGGAAGATGAATTCGGTCTGACCGTCGGCTCCAAGGGGGTGCACATAATCGACCCCTTCACCGGAACGGGCACGTTCATCACCCGCCTCCTGCAATCAGGCCTCATCGCGCCTGACGAGCTGGAGCACAAATTCCGCTATGAGCTGCACGCCAACGAGATTGTGCTCCTAGCCTACTACATCGCGGCTATCAACATTGAGACGGTCTACCACAGCCTTTCAGGCGGTGAATACACTCCCTTCAACGGCATATTGCTGACCGATACCTTCGCTATGGGCGAAGGACAGGATGAGCTGGCCTTGGTCATGCCAGACAATTCCGAACGTCGTCGCCGCCAGCAAGAACTCGACATTCGCGTCATCATGGGCAACCCACCTTATTCGGTGGCCCAGCATATCGACTATCCGCATTTGGACGGCCGGATTGAGAAGACCTATGCCGCCCGGTCCAAGGCGACAAACAAGAACGCGCTCTACGACAGCTACATCCGCGCAATCCGCTGGGGTGCAGACCGTTTGGGCGAAAGCGGCGTTCTGGCCTATGTCAGCAATGGCGGCTGGATTGATGCCAACACCGCCGACGGTATGCGTAAATGCATGGTCGAGGAGTTTTCTTCCATCTATGTCTTCCACCTACGCGGCAATCAGCGCACGAGTGGAGAAACATCGCGGCGCGAGGGCGGCAAAATCTTCGGCGCCGGCAGTCGCGCTCCTATCGTCATTACGCTCTTCATCAAGAACCCTAGTGCCGAAAAGAAGGGGCAGATATTCTACCACGACATAGGCGACTACCTGAGTCGAGAGGACAAACTGAAGATCATCGCCGACTTCGGATCAGTCCGCGGGATTGCCGCAAAGCGGGGCTGGCAGCAGATCACACCCGATGAGCATGGCGACTGGCTTAAACAGCGGAATGACAGTCTTTCCAAGTATATCAGCATCGGAGACAAGAAAGATAAGTCTTCACCCGTATTGTTTGAAAACTACTCTGCAGGCTTGAAAACGCAGCGTGACGTCTGGTGCTACAACTCCTCACTCACCAAGCTCCAAGCAAACATTCAGCGCACAATCCGATATTACAACGATCAGCTTGCGGCCTATCAACGTCAACGAGCGGAAGGGGAAGCTTCGCCGGAAGATTTCACCAAGGAGAATCCAAGCCAGATTTCTTGGACGAGTGCGCTGCGTAATGACTTGGCTCGATTGAAACCGTTAGCCCTCCAAGACGGGGAATGGGCGCCTGCAACCTATCGGCCATTCTTCCGCCAATGGCTCTTCTTCAGTCGTCGATTAAATGAACGAGTTTATCAGATTCCGGCGATTTTCCCCAACCAAGACATCCAGAATCGCGTCATCTGTATTGTCGGCACGGGCGGCGGAAGAGAGTTTTCGGCGATTCTCACGGATCATCTGCCCGACTTGGAAATTATGCGCGCAAGCCAGTGCTTTCCACTCACACTCTTCGACCACGTCGATAGCGATGGAACGTCGGATCTACTATCGTCCATAGAGACCCAAAAGCCGATCTATCGAACACGCCACGGCATCACCGATGCGGGGTTGAGGCATTTTGAGGCCGCCTATCCGGGTGAGGCGATCACCAAGGATGACATCTTCTACTACACCTATGGCCTGCTGCACTCGAACGACTACCGCAGCCGCTTTGCCGATAACCTGACCAAGGAACTGCCGCGCATCCCGTGCGTGAAGAAGCCGGCGGATTTTTGGGCGTTCGTCAATGCTGGTCGTGCCCTGGGTGATCTGCATGTGTGCTATGAAACTGTGGAACCTTACCCAGTCACACTGAAGCAGGGCGATCTATCGTTGGCTCAAATCGATGATCCGGTGAAATACTTCCGCGTCGAGAAGATGGCCTTCGGTAAGGGCAAGGACCGCTCTGTCATTCACTACAATCCCAACATTACCCTGATCGACGTGCCCTTGGCCGCCTACGACTACGTCGTGAACGGCAAGTCCGCGATCGAATGGGTCATGGAGCGGCAAGGCGTTCGCAAAGACAAAGACAGTGGAATCATTAATGACGCCAATGATTACGCCAACGAAACCATCGGCGACCCACGTTACCCGTTTGACCTCCTGTGCCGCGTCATCACGGTCAGCCTTGAGACGATGAAGATCGTGCGGTCGCTCCCGAAACTTGATATTTAAACGTCGCGTCTGTGAAGGTGTAATACGTGCTGCAGCCCCGGCCGGCAGACGTGTGCCCGGGAACCGCAAACTATGGAATCAGTTCCGCCTAAAGGCCGTTTTCTGCTTTGCGCGACTCTCAGGGGCGCTCACAGGCGCGCTCCAACTGTAAACCAAGTGGGCAATGCACAGACACGCGCGGAACCAGCCGGCGATCATCCCTGAGGCAAAGGAAGAACACATAGCTGCAGGTCAATGCCTGCTATTCCGAACCGGCCTGAAAACGCGAGCTGTCGCTGAGCGCCTATTATCCTAAGGCTCGCGCTACAGATTTCGCAGTGCTTCCAATTCTGGGAATGAACCGCCCCGGAAACTCCGGAGGCTGTTTGGTTTAAGTTATGCGGCCATGGCCGGTTGTTCCAGTGCGGCGTAGAAGTTTGCCTCAGCTTCTGCTGGTGGGATGTTTCCGATGGGTTCGAGGAGGCGTCGGTGATTGAACCAGTCAACCCATTCGAGAGTGGCGAACTCAACGGATTCGATGTTTCGCCAGGGTCCGCGCCGGTGGATCACCTCGGCCTTGTAGAGTCCGTTGATACTCTCGGCCAAGGCGTTGTCGTAACTGTCCCCGACGCTGCCCACTGACGGTTCGATCCCGGCCTCGGCCAGGCGCTCGGTGTAGCGAATGCTGACGTATTGCGACCCGCGATCCGAATGATGAACCAGACCGCCGCGATGGACGGGACGGCGGTCGTGGATGGCCTGCTCGAGGGCGTCAAGCACGAAGCTGGCATGGGCGGTGCGACTGACCCGCCAGCCCACGATATAGCGAGCGTAGACGTCGATCACGAAGGCTACATAGGCGAACCCAGCCCACGTCGCCACATAGGTAAAATCGGAGACCCAGAGCCTGTTGGGCGCCGGAGCATGGAACTGGCGGTTAACGTGATCGAGCGGGCAAGGAGCGGCCTTGTCGCTGATCGTGGTGCGCACTGGCTTGCCCCGAATGACACCCTGCAGGCCGAGTTCCCGCATCAGTCTTTGCACCGTGCATCGCGCAACATCGAACCCTTCCCGCTGCATCTGTCGCCAAACCTTCCTGACGCCATAGACCGAGAAGTTCTCGGCAAAGACCCGCATGACCTCAGGCTTGAGGGCTTCATCGCGCTGGGCACGGCCCGACAGCCGCGAGGGATCCCGGCGTTGGACGACATGCTCATGATAGGTGGATGGGGCGATCGGCAGAACCCTGCAGATCGGCTCGMCCCCATAAGCATCCCGGTGCTCATCAATGAAGGCGATCATCGCTTGAACAGGCGGTCGAGCTCCGCCTGGGCGAAATATGCGGAGGCTTTGCGAAGGATCTCGTTGGCCTGACGCAGCTCCCGGT
>NZ_VLJG01000070.1:0-9057 GCF_007829415.1 Aminobacter sp. J44
CGGACCGCTTCTCCGACAGAACGACCTTGCGACAACAGAACATCGACTTGGCGCAGCTTCGCCACGATCTCTTCGGSTTTGTGCTTCTTCTGGGGCATTCCAACGTCCTCCTACGGCTCAATAGCCTACTTCAGGGAGGACCACTTTTCAGGGGGCAGACCAATATATCGTCTTGCCTTTTCCGAACGCTGTCATCGACGACGGCAAGTAGGAGCAGACGCAGTTGCTGAACGGATGGGTGTAGCGCGACGGACGAGCGGTCTATCATCTCGATCTGGTTGCGCGCAGCCGCTTCAAGGCAGGCATTCGGCTGCACAGAGACGAGCCAGTCGGCGAACACTTCCTCTGGCGGTGGCAGAGGTGAAACCTTTGCCAGCGTCGCCCTTTCTCGGCGTCTTCGACCTACCGTATTCAAACCGTCGCGTTCAGGCGTTTTCATGCGTCCACCTCTATTGGGGATAGGGGGCGGGAACAGCATGCGAGCACGTAACCGCTTGAAATGTCCTGCTGGCTGATACCGCCGTTATGACGCATCTCGACATCGCCAGAACGTTTGAAGACCCTGCAGGTCCCGCAAATGCCGGACTGGCACGCCGAAGGAATTCGTACACCTGCATTGCGAGCAGCTTCCAAAATCGTTTGCCCCGGTGCGCAGTCGCCACGCTTGTTTGTACCAAGGAAGGTGACGGTCAGCGCGGACGACGTCGACTCAAAATTTCGCTCCTCACCTTCCATCTGGGCTGGTCGCGCAAAGGAGGAAGCGCCAAAGCTCTCCTGATGGAAATGCGCCATGTCGAAACCTTCCGACCTGACGATTCCGCTGACCGCAGACATGAAAGGCTCGGGGCCACAGCAGAAGATTTCTCTCCGCATGAAATCCGGCGCGAGAAGCGCGAGCTTGTGACGGTCGACACGGCCCATCAGGCCACCCCAAGGCGAGACCGCCGAACGCATTTCGGGCAGGAAGCCGATCGTCAGATTGGGCATCCGACGCGCAAGCATCTCTAGTTCGTCGCGAAAGATAATGTCCTCTGGCCGACGTGACGAATTCACGAAGGTGACGTCAGCCCCAGGGTCGCAGTCGAATAGCCAGCGCAACATGGACATCATCGGCGTGATGCCAGATCCAGCTGAGATGAAGAGGTACTTCTTTGCCGGATGGAGCATCAGGCTGAAATGCCCATTCGGCCCATAGGCGCGGATACGCGAGCCGGGCCGAACATTTTCGAACATCCAGCGTGTGCCAACTGAGGTTGGTTGTGCCTTGACCGTGATCGAGATCGCGTATGGCCGAGACGGGGATGAAGAGACCGTGTAAGTCCGATGCAGATCTCCGTCCTTGGTACGCAGTTCGACGGTTATGAACTGGCCAGGCATGTATCGAAACCATCCGCCGTCCTCGACTGCGAATGTAAACGTCTTCACCTCCGGCGCCTCATCAACCACGCTGGTACAGACCAGCATCTGGCGGGTGGCGTTCCACGGTTTGATCTCGTCCAGCGGAAGCGGGACTGGAACCGTGCCTGTCAGCATCAGGGTCATGTCCAGTGCTCCATTCAGGCGACGGATCGCAAAGAGGGCTGCCCGCTGCCAGACAGGCGCTTTTCCATGAACTCGGCGTACCAGTTGATGAATTGGATGACGCCGCCCTCATGTATCTGGGAGTAAGGGCCGGGTTGGTAGGCAGGCGACTGGATGCCTCTCGCATTGTCTTCGACGATACGGCGATCCTGATCGTTGGTCTCGGTCCAGACATGGATCAGCTCGTCAAGGCGATAGTCGATGCCTTCGACCGCATCCTTGTGCACCAGCCATTTCGTCGTGACAGCGGTTTCTGTCGCGCTAATCGGCAGCACGCGGAACGTCACCGCATGGTCCGAGAGAATATGGTTCCAGGTCGTCGGGTAATGATAGAGCAGCAATGAGCCGATTCGATCCATGTGGACATTGTCCGACAGGCGCATCTGCACGGCCTTCCGCCCCGAGATCGTGTAGCTGATGGCGTCCCTTAGCAGAGGCACGCGCGTCACGCGATACTGTCCGCTCTCGTCAATAGTGAACGCACTCGGCAATCCGATGGCTTCGCATTTTTCCCAGTGAGCGACGATTTCGGGATCGTCTTGCGCGCCGGACACCCCCGTTACCGTCGGGGCCTCTGGAAAGGTCTTGCAGAGCTCTGGGTGGTTTGCCGCGCAGTGGTAACACTCGCGGTTGTTCTCCCAAACCAGCTTCCAGTTTCCCTTCTCAATGATCGTGGATTCGAAGGCGACCTTGGCCTCCCTGAGGCGGTGCGGCAGGAAGAACGGCTCCATCATTGCGCGGAACGGCGCGAAATCCATTGGGTCCTTCGCGAGAGAGATGAAGATGTAACCGCCGGCGGCCTCGCAGGCGACCGACTTGAGGCCGAACGCAGACGTATCGAAGTCATCGCCCATCTGACGCGCGAACAGGAGCGATCCGTCGAGATCGTAAGTCCATTGGTGATACGGGCAGACCAGCTTAGCGGCTGCCCCCTTGTGCTCAAGGCACACCCGGCTGCCGCGATGGCGGCAGGAATTGTGGAGAGCGCGGATCTGGCCATCATCACCACGCACAACGATGACCGAGTAGGCTCCAACCTCGACGGTGAAGTAGTTTCCTGGGGCAGGAATTTCGCAGTCGTGACCGACGAAGAGCCAGTCACGGTACCAAACGTGTTCCAGATCAAGCTGGTAGTATGCGGGATCGATATAAAAGGGCCGATCGAGGCTAAAACCGGGCTTTCGGTTCCGCAAGCGCGCCAGCATTTCGTCGTGAATATCCATGTCCGTCCTCGCCTTGGCACAAGGACTGAACTGGTGGTTGGGGTGGAGGAGTTGGTCACGCGCGCGTCGCCGACGTCGCCTTGAGCGCTCTGCCACTTGACCGCCCACCGCGATCAGTCGTTTCAGATGTTCGAGGCTGGTTTCCGGGCTCCGAAGCTGGCCAATTGGCCTTTCCGACACCTTCCCAAGCTCTCGCCCAGTGGCTTCACGTCGGGKTTTTCGCTTCGCTACCGTTGCGGGGGCAGCGCCGGCTTTCTCTTCTTGAGGACACCGGCTTCCCAATTATCCTGCCGACACGACGTCGGAAGGCACCTTGAACGACCTGATCAGATCACACGGGCATTTTCGGGGTGAGCGCGAAAACGACATGCCCACGCGAAAACGCGACAGCTGCAAACTCGACACGCCTGCGCGCCGATACACAGGTGCTGCCATAGCAACCGCCGAGCGCGGTCTCACACGCTCGGCGGGTCAATGTTGAGGTCTCAATCCCAACTCAACGCGCCGCCGCTCTGGTACTCGATCACCCGCGTCTCGAAGAAGTTCTTTTCCTTCTTGAGGTCCATCGCTTCTGACATCCACGGGAACGGATTTTCGACGTCGGCGAAGGCAGGTTGCAGCCCGAGCTGTGCGCAGCGGCGGTTGGCGATGAAGTGCATGTACTGCTCGCACAGCGCCGCGTTGAGGCCAAGGAAGCCGCGGGGCATGGTATCGCGTCCGTAGGCAGCTTCAAGTTCAGCAGCTTCCGTGATCATGCCGCGCACTTCGTCCTGGAACGCTTGCGTCCACAGATGCGGGTTCTCGATCTTGATCTGGTTGATGACGTCGATGCCGAAGTTCAGATGGATCGACTCGTCGCGAAGGATGTACTGGTACTGTTCCGCGATGCCGACCATCTTGTTACGTCGCCCGAGCGACAGGATCTGTGCGAAGCCCGTGTAGAACCACATGCCCTCGAAGATGACGTAGAAGGCGACGAGATCGCGCAGGAATGCCTGATCGGCCTCAGGTGTGCCCGTCCGGAAGTCCGGGTCGTCGAGATTTTGGGTATGCCTCAGCGCCCAGGCGGCCTTGTCCGTGATCGACGGCACCTCCCGGTACATGTTGAACAGCTCACCTTCGTCGAGGCCAAGGCTTTCAACGATATACTGGAAGGTGTGAGTGTGGATCGCCTCCTCGAACGCCTGCCGAAGAAGGTACTGGCGGCATTCGGGGTTGGTCAGGTGGCGATAGATCGCGAGCACGATGTTGTTGGCAACCAGAGACTCCGATGCGGCGAAGAAGCCGAGGTTGCGCTTGAGCATGCGCCGCTCGTCCTCGGTGAGACCGTCTCGCGACTTCCACAGCGCGATGTCGGCCTGCATGGATACTTCGGTCGGCATCCAGTGGTTGTTGCAGGCGGCCAGGTACTTTTCCCACGCCCAACGGTACTTGAGCGGCAGGAGCTGGTTCACATCGGCCCGTGCATTGATCATGCGCTTGTCGTCGACCGAAACGCGCGCGCCGCCCCGTTCGATCTCGCCGAGGCCGGTGGCATTGCCTGCGAATTTATCTGGCCGCGCGGGTTCAACGTCTGATTTCGGTTCAGTCCAGTCGAGCATGCTTCCTGTCTCCTTGTTCTTGCTGCTCACTGGCAGGCTTCACATTCGGGGTCGTCAATCGCACAGGCCTTGCCCCATGCACCGTTCGCTCCCGCCGGCACGGTTGCAGGCACGAGGGTTGCCGGCCTCACCGCGTTGAGCTTGCCGTCCGTTCCCTTCAGGGTCGATTTCTCAACGTGCGTGGCCGAGCGGGAACGCAGGTAGTAGGTGGTCTTCAGGCCCTTGTTCCAGGCAAGCCGGTAAAGCTCATCGAGCTTCCTGCCGCTTGGATTGGCGATGTAGAGGTTAAGCGACTGCGCCTGATCTATCCATTTCTGGCGGCGCGATGCCGCTTCGATCAGCCACTTCGGTTCGATCTCGAACGCGGTGGCATACAACGCCTTGAGGTCATCGGGGATCCGGCCGATCTCGCCAACTGATCCGTCAAAGTATTTCAGGTCCGAGACCATGACCTCGTCCCATAGCCCCCTTGCCTTGAGGTCGTGCACCAGCTGTGCGTTGACGACCGTGAAGTCGCCGGACATGTTCGATTTGACGAACAGGTTCTGGTAGGCGGGTTCGATCGACTGTGAGACGCCGCAGATATTCGAAATTGTGGCGGTCGGCGCAATTGCCATGGTGTTGGAGTTGCGCATACCGACGGTCTTTACACGCTCGCGAAGACTGTTCCAGTCGAGGGTGCGGGCTTCATCCATGCTGAGGGTAGGCCGCTCTTCCTTCAGCAGCCGGATCGAGTCGATCGGCAAGATGCCCTTGGACCAGAGCGAGCCCTCGAAGCTCTCGTAGCGGCCACGTTCGGCCGCAAGGTCCACCGAGGCCGAGATCGTGCAATAGCTGATCGCTTCCATCGACCAATCGGCAAATTCGACGGCAGCATCGCTGGCATAGGGGATTCGCAGCTTCTGCAGCGCGTCCTGGAAACCCATCAGGCCGAGGCCGACGGGGCGGTGGCGCAGGTTCGACGCACGCGCTTCCGGGATTGTGTAGAAGTTGATGTCGATCACATTGTCGAGCATGCGCATCGCGGTGTGGACAGTACGCGACAGTCGATCAAGGTCGAGGCCGTTCTCGTCGAGGTGGTTGAGAAGGTTCACGGAACCGAGGTTGCACACGGCGACCTCGTCCTTCGAGGTGTTTAACGTGATCTCGGTGCACAGGTTCGAGGAATGTACGACGCCCGCGTGCCTTTGGGGCGAGCGGATGTTGCACGGATCCTTGAACGTGATCCAGGGGTGACCTGTCTCGAACAACATGGTCAGCATCCTGCGCCACAGCTCGACGGCGCGGACGGTGCGGAAAACCCTAATCTCGCCGCGTTCTGCCTTCTCCTCATAGGCGACATAGGCTTTCCGGAACGCTTCACCGTAGAGATCATGCAGCTCTGGCGTCTCGTCCGGGGAAAACAGGGTCCAGTCACTGTCCATCTGGATACGTTCCATGAACAGATCCGGTATCCAGTTGGCCGTGTTCATGTCATGGGTTCGCCTGCGGTCGTCGCCGGTGTTCTTGCGCAGGTCGAGGAACTCTTCGATGTCGATGTGCCACGTCTCGAGGTAGGCGCATACCGCGCCCTTGCGCTTGCCGCCCTGGTTGACAGCGATGGCGGTATCGTTCGCGACCTTCAAAAAGGGTACGACGCCCTGGCTGAGGCCGTTGGTGCCCCTGATATGCGCGCCAAGGCCGCGGACCGGCGTCCAGTCGTTGCCGAGCCCGCCAGAATATTTGGCGAGAAGCGCATTGTCCTTGATGCCCTTGAAGATCGCCTCGAGGTCGTCGCCGATCGTTGTCAGGAAGCAGGAGGAGAGCTGCGGCCGTGTGGTGCCCGAATTGAAGAGGGTCGGCGTCGACGCCATGAAGTCGAACGAGGACAGGAGGTCATAGAACTCGATCGCCCGCGCCTCCCGGTCGGCCTCACGCAGCGCAAGGCCCATAGCCACGCGCATGAAAAAGGCCTGGGGCAGCTCGAAACGCTTCCCCTCGACATGCAGGAAGTAGCGGTCGTAGAGCGTCTGCAGGCCGAGATACTGGAAGTTCAGGTCGCGCTCCGGCTTCAGCGCTGCCCCGATGCGTTCGAGATCGAAGCACGCAAGTTCGGGGTCGATGAGGCCCGCCTCTACACCCGTCCTGATGAAGTCGGGGAAGTAGCTGGCATAGCGCGTCGTCATTTGCGCCTGGGTCGCCTGTTCCGGGCGCCCACCGATGAAGGTCAGCGCTTCGCGCCGAAGCCGGTCGAGAAGGAGACGTGCGGCAACGTAGGCGTAATTCGGCTCCTGCTCGATGAGTGTGCGCGCCGCCATGATCGGCGCAAGCGACAGCTCGTCCTGGGTGATGCCGTCATAGAGGTTTCGCCTCGCTTCCGCGAGGATCGGGTCAGGTGACACCGCTTCCAGCCCTTCGCAGGATTCCGCGATGATCCGTGCAAGGCGCGCTACGTCCAGCGGATGCAGGGTGCCATCTCCGGCAGTCATCCGCAGCGCAGGCACTGCAGCCCCCGCAGCGGCCTGTTCAGCTGCGCGCTCGCGGGCGCGCTCTTCACGATAGAGGACATAGGCGCGGGCAACCTTGTGGTGTTCGCCGCGCATCAGGGCAAGCTCGACCTGATCCTGCACATCCTCGATATGGAACAGGCGGCCTTCGCCCGAGCGCCGCATCAACGCATTTACTACCTGGGAAGTCAGTTCCTCGACGGCTTCGTAAACGCGCCGGGAGCCTGCTGCCGCACTTCCTTCTACCGCGAGAAATGCTTTCGTGAGGGCGATGCTGATCTTTCGGGCGTCAAACGGCGTCACGGTGCCGTTGCGGCGTACGATACGGTAGGCAGGTTCAGCGGAGCCGCTATCACCGGATTCACTGGAAAGAGTAACGAAGCTCGTTCGCTCGGATGGAAAGGTAGAAATCGCCGACATCATATCCCCGTGTCGTTGATGGAGACGGGGAGGGCAGGACGCTTGACGCGCGGATGAAGCCGCTACGGCAAATGCGCACCACCGGGACACCCCGCCCGAGGTTCGAAACATTGCGTCACGGCAGGTCTCCTGGCTCGCAGTTCACCGCCTCTGCCAGCCTTCCCAGTGCACAGCACCAGTGGCGAAATCGACAGAAGCTCACTGCTTACAGTTGCGGGGGCAGCGTCGGCATTCCAAACGGGCACCGACTTCCCTCTTAGCTCCCAGCCCGAAGGCAGGAAGACCGTAACACACTAGATATAGTGTCCGAGCACCCCGGGCTGTCAACAGACAGAAACGTTATCCAGAGGTCTATTGCGGGGCCATACCTATGTAGGACATTCGTCAGCCGAGGCAGAAGCGTCTGCGCGTCGCCATTCGGCTATGATCTCTGGGTTTCGCTCGAGGTCATCCACCGTCGGGGGCCCTGGCGCAGCTTCGAGGCCGTGGAATACGCAACCCTCGAATGGGTGGACTGGTTCAACAACCGCCGCCTGCTCGGGCCGATCGGGAACATCCCGCCCGCCGAAGCCGAGGCAAACTTCTACGCGGCTCTGGAAACTGAAGCCATGGCCGCGTAACTAAACCAAATCAGCCTCCGGCAAACCCGGCGCGGTTCAACCATTAAGTTTAGAGATCACTGTCATTTCGCCATAAGGTTGGTGGAGATAAAGCGCAACAATACCGCGAACAGCTGAGGTGCTTCAAAGGGTTAAACCAGCCGAACTGGAGGACACCCGGTTAGAGCTATCAAGAGACACTGTACTGAGGCGATGAGGCTTTAACGAATACCATCATAGCCAACGGCAAAGATCGGCGCAGCAGTGGCCCACCTGCTGCATGATATTGACTAGCCTAGCGGCCGTGGACATCACGCCTGACTCAATGCCGCGCCGCGGCATGCAGCGAATACAACATTTCTGGGTGCGATGCCGGGAAGCCAAGCGCGATGCTTCCACGTTAGCTTGAGGCTGCAATACCTCGCGGCTCGGACATCAGGCCACGCGCGAGCGCGTAGCAGCCGAGCAACAACACAATCGTGAACGGCAGCCCTGTCGAAACGGCTGCCGCCTGCAGCGCCGCGAGGCCACCACCGAGCAGTAGTGCAATCGCCACGAGCCCCTCAAAGGTCGCCCAGAACACGCGCTGTGCAGTCGGAGCGTCGACCTTGCCACCGGCGGTGATGGTATCGATCACCAGCGAGCCGGAGTCCGAGGAGGTGCAAAAGAAGACGATCACGAGAATGATGCCGACAAACGAAGAGATCGATGTCAGCGGCAGATGAGATAGCATGGCAAATAGCTGCAGCTCGAGTGCTGCTTCCGAGATATCGTTGAAGCCTGCACCGATCAGGCTGATAGCTGTGCCGCCAAAGCTTGTCATCCAAAGCACCGACACAAGTGACGGCACCAGAAGCACCGCGATCATAAATTCGCGCACCGTCCTTCCCCGGCTGACACGAGCGATAAACATGCCGACGAATGGGGACCATGAGATCCACCAGGCCCAGTAGAAAGCCGTCCATCCCTGTCTGAAATTATCGTCTTCACGACCAAATGGGTTCGACAGCGCCGGCAGGKATTCGACGTAGGCTGCCAGGTTCAGAAAGAAGCCGGAGACGATGGCAAGTGTTGGCCCCGTTGCGATTACAAACAGCAGCAGAAGGGCCGCCAGCACCATGTTTATCTCCGAAAGCCGCCGTACGCC